>JANJTG010000112.1 GCA_024711265.1 Bdellovibrio sp.
ACAGAACTGATTGTCCCACTGATCGGCGAGGTAGGTCATCTCGTGGGACAGGGGCAGTTTACGGTTGCTCAAGAGCATATCCTTTCAGCATTGATCAAAGATCAACTGATTCTCTCTCGAGTCGAAAACAAGAAATCCAAATCAAAATCGAAAATCATCATGACCAGCCCAGATGGCGACCTTCATGACATGGGCCTAGCTATCTCCTCGACACTTTCAAATCACGAAGGCATTCATACCCTTTTCCTGGGCCCTAGTACTCCTAAGAAAGATCTCTGTGAAACAGCCCTTCGTTATGGCGCGACCCACATTGTGCTTTCTAGCACCGTGTCTGAAAAAGAAGGGGCCAAAGAAAGCCTCTATAGCTACATCAACTTCCTGGATCGAAACCTTCCTAAAAAAGTTTCTTTCGTGGTCGCTGGCCGTAACACCCAGAATTTTTCTCTTCAGTTGGAGCGAAAGCTTCAAGTTGTCAGCTCCATTGACGAATTTCTTAAATTTCTGAGCGCTCTTGCCTAGAGCGCTCGTCTCATATCGAGAATCTATTTCTTCCTCATAACCAAGAAATATCGCATTTGCTTTGCGAAGTGTGCAGCGTTCAGACATTCTTATGTTATCCAAGAACTTTTGAAAAATTATTGAACACCAAATTTCTAAAATCTGCATTTACTCTAAACACACAAAATTATATTTTTCCCGCCCCATTTTTATTTTTCTGAATTTCCTCTAATCTGTTTTTGGATCTCAAGAGGAGGGACCACCATGAACAAACATGTACTCGTTTCAGCATTGTTAGCGATTGGATTTCTTGCAGGATGCAACAACAATATGTCAGCGGTCGATGCAGCCAGTGAAAACACCCCCCAGAGCGTTCAAAATAATTCAGAAGCGCAAAAAATGCTTCAAGAGCTCGAAAGCGCTTTACGTACGACACAGAATAACAGCGGAACCGTCAGTCAAAAAGTAAGCACGACAGGGCTTTCGCTAAATGACTCGCAGATCAGCACTATTATAGGAATGGCCAGCTCAGCTCTGGGCGGCGCGGGTTTAAGTAACAGCAACGACTTGAACGCCATTCTTCCAGTTCTTATCGGTGGAGCTTCTCAAGGTGTTGGCAACATCGGACTTCCCACAGGACAAGCAACAGATCTTTTAGCTCTTATTGGTAACGGCTCTATCGGGTCCATCTTGAACTCTTCTTCGAGCACGGGACTTCCCACGAATCTCATTCAAACATTGACCGGATCTCTTTTTCAGAATTTGCCTGTCGCAGGAATCTCTTCAGGAAATCTTTCCCAAGTCGCGGGCTCTTTAATCGGTTCTTTGACTGGAAATCTTGGCAACACAGGACTGGGCAGTGGTGATCTTGCAAGCCTCATTCAAAGTATTTCTTCAGGAGCCGTTCTGGGTATTGGTGGAATTAACGGCACCAATGGACTCAACTCTAATTTATTCTCAAGCATTCTTTCCCAAATCGGGGTGGGTTCAGTCCAAGGAATCTCCGGAATCACTTTACCCGGAGGAATGAACACCGGTATTTTGCAAACACTGTTGGGATCTTTTGCTTCGGGTTCAAATATCGGCTTGGGTCAACTAGCCGGTTCTCAGGTCATCAACAATTCGGCGATTTCAACTTTGCTTGGCAGTTTGATGCAGGGACAAAACGCCGCTCTTCCTAATCTCGGCCTTGGCTCCAACCAACAACAAACCATGGCCCTATTTCTGCAAATGCTTTTGGGCAATTTAGGTGGCTAATCTTCACAGCCCCAAATAAAAAAGGCGACTCACGCAGTCGCCTTCTTCTTTTTTAGAAGGTCATCCTAACACCCAAGACTCCTCCATCAGCCAAGGGCATCAAGGTGGGAAGAAAAGTGACTTCGCCTTCGCCCATTCTGCCGCGAATTTCACGGTAACGGCGATTGTGCTCTGGAGGCCCCGCCCAAAGATCCACGATTTCCCAAACCTTAAATCCGACATAGGCCATGACTCCGGCAAAGACAAGGCCTCCATTGCAGGTCTCATAGCGACTGCCCGCCCAACAATCCCCCAGACCAGCCACCGCCAAAGAAATAGAACCTAATTCACCCACAGTGAATATCCAGCCTTTGTCTGTGTACCGTCCTTGAATCGCATGACCAATTCCAAATCCCAATGGCCAGGTTCCCAGAATTCCACCGACCACATAACGGCTTTTCGAAATTTCACCAGCTTGCAAAATATCACGCTCTTTTTCTGAGAGAGCGGCATAAGAAACTCCTTCAGTTCTTGGCACAGTTTGTTTTTCGCCAACCTCCGCCCTGGAGGACATTTTCTCTAAAGTCATACCCTCTTTGGCTACACCAGAAATAACTTTAATCAGGGCTTTCTTTCCCCCCGCAGAGATCTTTTTTACTTGTCCTTGCCCGGAAGAGTTCAATTCGGAATCCAAAAAGTGAATCGTGTCACCAACAACATACCCCGCTTCACCCTCCATGTTCACGAGGGCTTCAGAACCCGTTACTTTTATGACCGTTTGAGCCGTTGCGCTTAAGGAAAAAAACAATGGAACGACAATTAGAAACTTCTTCACATATCTCTCCGCAGGTTAAACCTCGAAAAGTGTATGAAGATCAAGACGGGGCTTCAATAAAAAAAAGACACTTCTCAATAAGAAGTGTCTCCCCGTATGGACACAATTATTAAGGATTATGCTCCGGCAAAACTCAAGGACTTCACCAACACATCCGGACAGATCATCGAACTTCCAGGTTTATTATATTCATTCCCCAGATCTTCGATATCACGCAAAAGATCCAAAACATTCCCCGACATAACAAACTGATCCACGGGACCGACGCACTTTCCGTTCTCATATAAGAATCCCTCTGCTGGCATCGAGAAATCTCCGGTAGTTTCCTTAAAGCCCGCGTGAAGGCCGCCTGAAAATTCGGTCAAATGAACCACCTTCGCGTGAGAAGCCAAAAGCTCCTGCAAGGATTTCGTTCCCTTCGCCACTAAAAGATTCGTCGGAGCAATCTCTAACTGAGACGCCGGACTCCGACGCGCATGAGCGGTGTGAGGCAACTCCATCTTTTTTGCATATTCCAAATTAGTCAGAAAGTTTTTCAGAACTCCCTTTTCAAAAAGCACCGTCTTCTGAGACGAAGCCCCCTCGTCATCAAAAGGACGAACCGCACTGCCACGAAGTTCAAAAGGGTCATCCACCAGTTGAAACTTTTCACTGGCAATTTTCTGTCCCAGTTTTCCTTTGAACAAAGATTTCCCCTCGTGCACCTGTTTTGCCGAAAAATAGGAGTAAATCATCTGCAGCACCATCGGAAACTGGGAGCGATCGATAACCACCGCATAATTTCCCGTTGGCAACTTCTGAGCCCCCAGGCGAGAAAGTGCCTTGCGCACACCTTCCTCTGCCACTTCTTGGGTTTTAATATCTTGAAAAGAACGAACAAAGAACCCCTCGCCGTCCATTTTGGAAGATTCGCCTTCTTTCGCCAACGCATAAGCATAGCCAGAATAGTAGTTCTGCTTAAACTCTTGATCCAAACCTTCAGAATTTAAGATGCGCTTAAAACTGACCGTCTCGCTAAATCCAGAATAGGGAACGGCTTGAACACGTTTATCCACGTTCAAGCTGATCTCTTCCAGAAGACGAGCCACTTCCATCTTTTTATCCATGGCTACATTTTCCGGATTAAATAGATCGTTCATGGCCTGAACGGTTTGAGGTTTCACAAGCGGCACTTCCAAGCTCTCGCCTTTTTGCACGGTCTTGGCGTTACTTAAAGCTTCACGGTAGGTGCGCAACAAAGATTCATCGGAAAGATTCTCTGTGTAGGCGTATCCCTGATTGGCCCCCAGGATGACTCGTAAACCCGCCATCTGAGACTGTGTCGCCTCAAAAGACTCTAGCTTATTTTTTTGATATCCGATGCTCAGGTTCTCGCCGCCAGACAATAACATCTCGACCTTG
Organism: Bdellovibrio sp.; assembly: GCA_024711265.1. Lineage (GTDB taxonomy): Bacteria > Bdellovibrionota > Bdellovibrionia > Bdellovibrionales > Bdellovibrionaceae > Bdellovibrio. The sequence goes on from JANJTG010000112.1 coordinate 3,971, forward strand.
GCACCATCTTTACGAGCCAGCTCAACAATCTTTTGAAAGTTTTCTTTAATAGCATCCATTATTTCGCTCTCCCACCGACCATCAAACTTGAAACCAAGATCTGCGGCTGTCCCACCGCAGCTGGAATACTTCCACTCACAGATCCACACATGCCCCGAGCCAATTTTAAATCATTTGAAACCTTGGTAATCTTTCCGAGTGTGTCGATACCTCGGCCGATCAAACAAGCCCCTTTCACGGGTTCTTCGATGCGTCCGTTACGTATGATGTAAGCCTCGCTGACTTGGAAGTTATAGTCTCCCGTTCCGGGATTGACGGAGCCGCCTCCCATTTTTTTCGCATACAATCCATAATCCACATCACGAATCATATCTTCAAACGTGTCTTTCCCAGCCGCGATATAGGTGTTTCTCATACGCGAGGCGGGAGCATACTTGTAAGACTGGCGACGACCACTTCCCGTGATCGCATGCCCCGTCTGAAGGGAACCCATCTCATCCACGATATAGGACTTAAGAACTCCGTTTTCAATGAGTGTTGTTTTTTGAGTTTTATTGCCCTCATCATCGATATTCAAAGAGCCCCAACCATTCTGAATGGTTCCATCGTCAATCGCCGTGACACTCTCGTGGGCGATCTTTTGACCAAGCTTTCCACAAAAAACAGAAGCATCTTTGGCCACACTGGTTGTCTCAAGGCCATGCCCTGAGGCTTCATGAAAGATCACTCCGCCAAAACCATTATCAATGACTACTGGCATTTCGCCCGCAGGGGCATAAGCCGCCGTCGTCAACATCATGGCACAGTCCGCGTTTCGTTCCGCAAGATCCTTCAAATTGATCTGATCGTAAATTTCGGAAGTGCCCATATGGCCTTCATCTTCTGCGGCACTTTCTTTAACTCCGTTATTTTCAACAAAGGTTTGCATGCGCAAACGAGAATACGCTCGCTCATCATAAGCCATCACGCCACGTGAGTTGGCAATTTGCACACGCTGGAATTTTTCATTCAATCCAGCTTCGACTTGAGTCACCGCCGCATGTCGCGCCCGCGAATACTGATCGATCGAGTTCAGCCATTGAAACTTACGATCCCGATTCATCTCCCAGGGCTTTTCTCCATAGGCATGAATAGAATCAAAAGGCACTTGCATCAACGGCATGGTTTTTTTCGCTGCCCCGACCCCGCGCGTTTGGGCCGCATTCAGGGCCGCCTTAACCAAGCCCGCTTCAGACAAATCGTTGGTCGTGACATAGACAATTTCATGCCCAAAAAATAAACGAATCCCGGCACCGTACAACTGACCGACAATGGCCTGTTCGGGCTTTGAATTCAAAACCGTGAGCTGTGAGGAATATGTGTCCTCAAGAAAAATATCCGCAAAGTCTGCTCCCGTACTGAGCGCAGCATCCAGAGCTTTGGTAAGAATATGAGGTTGAACAATCATGATGCCTCCTTGATCTTTGCAGAATAGCCGAAAAGGACTCGCCTCCATAATAGAAATACTCAGGGCGCAGAGGGAAATAGGATAGGTATCAGGATACGATACCTAACAAGAAAGTATCTTTTTAGACCGATGTCCAGAAACCGCAAATGGCTCCGTTAAAAATAAAAAAACCCACTCTTTCGAAGTGGGTTTTTTTAAGCTGATCTTACTACAAGAAAATTACTTGCGGATCTTTGCTTTGATCATACGCTTTTTCTTAGCGATTCTTTTCATTCTGTGACGGATGCCTTTTTTTGATTTTCCTTTTACTGCCATTTTAAACTCCTTATGTTTCTTTAAGCCGGTATTCACGAAATCCCCGCAGGGATTTCATGTTTTACTTTTTATTCGTAGGTACGTTCATCAATGCTGCAAATGGGTTGTTAAACGGATTTGCAGGTTTCGCTGGAGGTCCCGAAGGACGCTGATCGCGACCACCGCCACCGTGAGGACGTCCGCCGCCTGAAGGTCTTGGACCACCCGCGCGTTGCTCAGGACGTCTTTCCCCACGAGGAGCTGACGCCTCAGGAGCATCATCCATTTTCATGGTTAAAGAGATTTGGTTTTTAACCGTATCCACTTTCAGAACCTTCACAGTCACATGGTCGCCAGGATTCACAACTTTACGAGGATCATCCACGAACTTATGAGACAAAGCCGAGATATGCACAAGGCCATCTTGGTGAACGCCAATGTCCACGAACGCCCCGAAGTTGGTCACATTCGTCACAATCCCTGGGCAGATCATACCTTCTTGAAGGTCTTTGACTTCCATGATGTCGTCGCGGAATTGGAAAACCTTGAACGGATCACGAGGATCACGACCCGGCTTCTCAAGTTCTTTCACGATATCATCGAACGTAAACTCACCAACAAGTTGCGCCCACTTGGTTCTTTGCGCCAAAAGCTTCTTTGCACCTTCGCCGATAACTTCTGACAAAGAAACACCCAAGTCCTTCGCCATATCAGTCACAGCTTGGTAACGCTCGGGATGGATACCCGTAGAATCCAAGATCTGTTTGCTAGATGGGATTCTTAAGAAACCCGCCGCTTGCTCAAATACTTTTGCAGAGAACTTAGGAACTTTCAAAAGCTCCGTACGATCTCCAAACAGATTTTTCTTTCGGTACTCAACAATCCCCTTCGCCAAGGCCGGACCGATTCCCGCCACATGCGACAAAAGCGCCGCAGACGCGGTGTTCACGTCAACACCCACGTTATTCACGCAAGACTCAACCACTGCCTCCAAAGACTTCTTCAGTTGAGACTGGTTCACGTCATGCTGATACTGACCCACACCAATAGATTTAGGGTCCACCTTTACAAGTTCCGCCAACGGGTCTTGCAAACGACGCGCAATTGAAATAGCCCCTTTCACGGTAACATCAAGATCTGGGAACTCTTCACGAGCCACTTCAGAAGCTGAGTAAACGGAGGCCCCGGACTCACTGACCATCACAACAGGAATATTCTTTCCAAGATCTTTCAAAACTTTGCGCAAGAAAGATTCTGTTTCGCGGCCCGCAGTTCCATTTCCGACGGCAATCGCTTCGATCTGAATCTGCTTAAGAACTTCGCCAAACAAAACTTTGGCTTTCTTATCCGCATCATCACCCAAAGTGTAAAGGACCGTGTGAGAAATGAAAGCGCCCGACTTATCAATCAAAGCGACCTTACAACCTGTTCTTAAACCAGGGTCAACCCCCAGAACACACTTCGGTCCATAGGGAGACGCAAGCAAAAGTTTACGTACGTTTTCTGCAAATACCGTGATGGCATCCGCATCCGCTTTTTCTTTAAGAACGCGATGAACTTCATTCACCACAGAAGGAAGAACGTAAACGTTCAATGCCAAACGCGCACACTGTTTCAAATAATCACCAATGGCATTATCGGGAGTCGAAGTTGCGAACTTTTCGTAAGATTTCAAAATCTCTTCGTCATCGCCCTTCACGTCCACAGACAATTCTTCTTCTTGCCAGCCACGTCTCATCGCCAAATAGCGGTGATTGTTTTTAGCGTCGAGAAGATTTTTAACAGGCTCTTCAAACTCTTTGTACATGTCGTATTTAGAGTTTGGTTTAAAGCCCTTTGCGGCCTTCGCGATCACACGGCCTTTTTCATTGTAGTTCTTCGCCACCATCGCACGCAATTCAGCGTCATTGGCGATTTTTTCCACAATAATATCTTGAGCGCCCTTAAGCGCCTCTTCGTAGGTCATGATCTTCGCGGCAGGATTGAGGAAGTTCTTCGCCTTCATCTCCATGGTCAATTCGTCTTTGATCAGACCATGCCCCATATCCCAAATCCACTGCGCCAAAGGTTCCAACCCCGCTTCGCGGGCGATGGTCGCCTTGGTTTTCTTCTTTTTCTTGAAGGGTTTGTAGATCTCTTCAAGCTCACCCAAATCCCAAGAAAGCTCGATACGCTTCTGGATTTCGGCGGTCAGGTTGTTTTGCTCTCCAATCTCTTTGATTAAGAAAGCCTTACGCTTGATGATTTCGTTGTAAGTTTCGTGACCTTCAATCACCGCGCGGATTTGAACTTCGTCCAAATTGCCGGTTTTTTCTTTACGGTAACGAGCGATAAACGGGACTGTCGCGCCTTCCGCTGCAAGTTCGATCACAGCCTGTGCTGATTTTGCAGAAACGGTGGGAGCAATACGAGCCAAGTAACTCTGAAGAGCCTGATCCATAGAACCTCTAGATTTAATTGGGAAGTTAGAGTGATTAAATCAATTTATTTATGACGGAACATGATCAGACCATGAGTGGGATCGTAAGGGGATACCCCTACGCTCACCCGGTCGCCCACGACCACACGAATGTTAAAGCGTCTCATCTTTCCGCAAAGTTTAGCGTTGATGATCGCTTTATTATCGAGTTCGATCTTATAGAGTCCACCCGCAAGGGCGTCGATCACTTTTCCATCAATTTGTACTAAATCGTCTTTTGCCATGCAGATAAATTAGTAGGTCAGATTGCAGTGCCTTGCAATAATTTTCTGCCCTATGACAGCTTCCTATTGCTGATCAGCATTCGTTTTCCATCCTCAAAAAGAACCTCTAAGCGGTCATATTCATTGGATAGAATAAATCCCCAGCCAAAGATCTTATGCTGCAAAGGAGTCTTTGCCTCAAATTGCCCCGAGATACTGTAAGCCGGCGCCTTCATGGCTTTATACTTTTCATGAAGTTCATGCCACTTTACTTGATCTTCCGACATCCCGGACTTATCAATTTTGACCTTTTTTTCTTTTTTGGGAGCTTCGACCACGACCTCAGCAGGAACCGCCTCAGCCTTCACTTTTTTCTCAGCTTTTGGAGCTTTTGCCGGAGCTGGAGGAGGTGGGGCCGCCTTTTTTTCAGGAGCCTTCGGCGCTGCTTTTGGAGCTTTTGTCGCCTTCACTTCTTTTGCCGCTGGTTTCGCAGCTTTTACAGGTTTTGCCGCCTTTGCCGGTGCCTTTGCCTTTGCAACGGGTTTTACCGCCTTCTTGGCCTTTGCCGCAGGTGCTTCCTTTTTCGCAGCCTTTTTCGCCATCTCAGTTCCTCTCTTAATAAGGTGAGAAAAGATCAAAAGTGTTTAATTAGCAGACTTATACTATCACCCAGTGTCTTGACATCAAAAAAATAATAGGAAAGTGTTAGCGCGAGGCATCACTATGATTACAGCTGAAGTTATTAAAGATCTCAATTCGTCCGACCTCTCCTTTGTGAGTGGTTCTTCCCAAGCCGTTGCAACAAAAGTTCGACCTCCAGAGATTTGCGACTCTGAGAGTTTGGTTTTTGTCTCTAAAAAAGAGCAACTGGAACTCGCCCTAAAGGCCCAAGCCCCGATCATCGTGGCACACAAGGCCCTGCAAATCCCCACGGACAGCGCAGGAACCTTCTTCACAACCGGATCTATTCAGTTGGGAATGGCCGCGATTCTTCCGCTCTTTGATGGCAAAATGAATCGCTTTAATCAAGAGACCAAGATTCACCCAACGGCCTCGATCCATCCCTCGGCTCATCTGGGCAAAAATGTCGCCGTCGGCCCCTTTGCGGTGATCGGAGAACACGCCAAAATTGGCGATGGTGCGACCTTAGGGGCTCATACTGTTGTGGAATGTTTCGCCGAAGTGGGAGACCACAGTCTGCTGCATCCCCATGTTTTCTTGGGGGCTTATTGCAGCGTAGGATCTCACTGCGAAATCCACCCCAACACAACGATTGGATCTGATGGTTTTGCCTTTGCCACCGGCAAAGATGGCGTCCCCAAAAAGATTCCGCAAATCGGGAAAGTTGTCATCGGGAACAACGTGGAAATCGGCGCGAACTGCGCCATTGACCGAGCCGCTTTGACTGAAACTAAAATCGGCAACAACACAAAAATGGATAACTTGTGCCACATCGCTCATAACGTCGTTATTGGCGCAAACTGCCTGATTGCCGCAAAATTTAGCGTGGCGGGCTCAAGCACCATCGGCAATAACTGTATGTTTGGCGGCGAAGTTGCGGTCTCTGATCACGTTCATCTCTGTGATCACGTTATTGTTGCCGGACGCAGCGCCGTGACTAACGATATCACAGAACCTGGACAATACGGGGGATATCCCCTAGAACCTCTGCGTGATGCTCTTAAAACCTTAGCCAATAAAACCCATATCACCAGAATCAGAAAAGATATGGCTCGGGTGCTAAAACACTTGGGCCTTAATGCAGAATAAGGAGTCCGCTCATGTCTTATGAATTTTATAAAGTTCTTCACCTTTTAGGTCTTATGCTTTTGTTCTTCGGCTTCGGAGGACTTCTTGTCGCGGCCTATTCAAAGGCGGAGCTTAAGAAGGCCGCTCGCATCATGGGTTTCATCACCCATGGACTGGGACTTCTTTTTATTTTGGTGAGTGGTTTTGGAATGGCCGCTCGTCTTGGACTGGCTGCCGGTCTTCCAGGTTGGGTTCACGCCAAAATTGCGATCTGGGTTCTTTTAGGCGTGGGCATCTCTTTGGTTAAACGAAAAGGATATATCGGCTGGCCTGTCGCCGTTCTTCTTTTGGGCTTGGGCACCTCTGCGGCGTTCATCGCTATCAATAAGCCTTTCTAAATTATCTCTCAGTTCATTATAAATAAAAAAGTCCCTTGGAGTTATCCCAGGGACTTTTTTATTTTTTGAATCTTACTCTGCATTTTTTCAAAATGAGAGCCTTCCCAATAAATTTGGCGGCAAGTGGGACATTCATAAAACTTGTCGTAAAGCCCAAAGGTTTTCGCATCCACTCTGCCGACGATGGATTCTTTCGGGATTTCTTCAATTAAAGAGTTGCAACGAAAACATCGTGATAACGGATCGTCGGCTTCTAGAAGAGGATACTGGCGAAGCACCTCGAAAAGCTGTTCATCCGGAGTTCCACTGGTGACGAAATAAGCCCGCCCCTGCGGAATTCTCTGAAAAAAACGACGGTCTTTGGTAAGAATCAAACGATTTTGTTCATTAGCTTTGGCCAACAGCTCATCATCTGTGGCTCCAGGAAGGTCGATCGTATCGACCCCCATCATGCGCAGCCTCTTCACAAGGCCTAAGAGATTTTCATCAACTATAAACGGCTTTTGTTCATTCATGGCTTCAGATCGCAAGACACACTGTGGGTGCCTTGAGCGATCCGAATCCAGGTTACCTCTTTTGCGGAAACCTCAGAAGAACTTTCTAGCTCACCAATCATGAGATTCTGCAAAATCAACACAGAATCTTGAACTGGCGAATTGACATCATCCTCAATCAAAATTTGATATTGAATCGTCTTTTGCTCATCGCCAAATTGGATCTGAGCAAAACGCCCCAGACGTTCTTCAATCATTAGCGTCATCAAAAGTTGCGACTGCTCTTTAACAAGAACCCCGTCAACGACAAGGCGGCAGGCGATGTTCTTATAGTTAAGAACCGGCATCGCCGCCCACGCAGAAGAACTCATAAAAACAAAAAGGAGTGGAATGATTTTTTTCATAAGCCCTTGCGAATTAAAACATGCTGTATTTCAAGAAACGACATTCAATGTTTCCATTGAACACAAAGTGTTTACGAGTCGACTTTAGTTTTAGATCCGCGATCAATTCTTTGTTTCCAGACAAGATCCACGCATCCCAGCCCTTAAAACGATGTTTCAAGGTGAAGCCCAAATCACGATACACATCGCGCAGATTGTCTTCATCGCCGATCCGAGCTCCATACGGAGGATTCACCACGATCATGCCTTTTTCAACAGGAGGCTCTACTGTTGCCACGGCCTCTTTCTTAAACTCAATGACTTGATCCACGCCCGCGCGCTTGGCGTTGTCTTTGGCATTCTTTAAAACGCGATTGTCGATATCAAAACCGTAAAACTTAAATGGAAGCTCCTCTTTTTCAGCATCCATGGCCTCTTGAACGACCTTTTCCCAAGTGGCTTCTTCATAGTTCAACCAGTTTTGAAAACCGAATCTTTTACGGTTAATACCAGGGGCGATATTCATCGCCATCATCGCCGCCTCAATCAAGAATGTTCCCGAGCCACACATGAAATCCACCAAAGGACTTTGTCCGTCCCACTCGGTGACTTTCAAAAGACCCGCCGCTAAGTTTTCTTTGAGCGGAGCTTCCCCCACTTCTTTACGATAGCCGCGTTTGAACAAACTATCACCGGAAGTGTCGATCGCCACGTTGAATTGATTCTTGATCGCACGCACATGAATACGCAAAGACGGGTTTTCATTGTCCACATCAGGACGAACCCCAAATTTTTCACGGAACTGATCGACAATAGCGTCTTTCACTTTCATCGCCACAAACCGCTGATCGCGCATTTTCGATTCACTGACACTCGCGTCGATAGAGATCGTTTGTGTAGGCTTAATATATTTTGTGAAATCATGGCGAAGAATTTGAGAATAAAGTTCTTCAGGTTGATAAGCCGTAAAATCCAAAACTGGTTTTAAAATACGGCTGGCTAAACGAGAGTGAAGGTTCGCTTTATAACAACCTTCCCAGTTACTCTCAAAAAAGACCCCGCCGATATATTTATCAGTGACTTTAAGTCCGAGATCTTTGAGTTCTTTTTCTAGAGGTTCTACAAGTCCACGAGCTGTGGAGGCAAAAAATTGAGGCATGGGCTGGTCCTTTCTGTTGTTGAAGAAGGCCCAGTCCCTATGCGCTGAGCCTTCCTTACCGTCCAGCGCAGTCCCTATGATTAGGTACTACACCTCGCGATATTGTGGTCCCCCGCCCCCTTCAGGAACGGTCCACTCGATGTTTTCGAATGGGCACTTAATATCACAAGTTTTACAGTGAATACAGTTGGTATAGTTAATTTGTAAGTCCTTCTTACCCGCTTCCTTCGTAGACGGCACCATTTCGTATACAGAGGCAGGGCAGAAATGATTACAGGGTGATTTGTAATTAGGCTCACATACCGTGCGGCAGATATCCCCATCCTTCAAAATCAAATGGTTCGGGGAATCCTCATCATGCATGGTTCCGGTCAAATAAACGCTAGAAAGTTTATCAAAGAACAACTCCCCATCGGCCTTCGGAAGTTTGTTGTCTTCATGGTCTAAACCATAAGGTCCCCAGACATCGATCACCTTTTCGGTGGTGTCGGCATCAATATGCTCAATCTTCATATGATCTTGCAATCCGCGACCGCCCGTCATTTCCTGTAGACCGATCATAGGAAGTCCCGCCAAAAAGCCTTTGCTCAAGGCTTGGTGGAAGTTACGAACACGATACAACTCGGACTTCACATAGCTGCCTTCGACACGCTTTTCATACCCTTGCGTTGTGGCTTCCGTAAAGTCGCCACCCTTCATCAGGCCATCCATCACAGTCTCAGCCGCTTGCATCCCCGACTTCATCGCCAAGTGAATACCTTTGAGCTTTTGCACATCCACCATGCTGGCAGAGTCCCCGCACACCATGAATCCATCGCCATAAAGCTTCGGCATAGAATACCAACCGCCCGCAGGCAACGTCTTACCGCCATAAGCGACAACCTTCCCACCCTTCAACATACTTTGCATGAATGGATGAGTTTTCAATTTTTGCAACTCGCGATGAGGATCCAACAAGGGATCGTTCGTATCAAGATAAGCCACAAGTCCGACAATGATCTTGTCGCCCGGAAGAGTGTAAATAAAAGTTCCACCAATAGACTTCGAAAGAGGGAAGCCCATCGTGTGAATCACTTGTCCCGCTTCAACTGTGCCTGCTGGCATCTGGATGATCTCTTTGACACCTTCTTCAAAGACTTCAGGATTCTTACCCGCGCGAAGATCTAGCTTCTTTTCGACTTGTTTGAAAAGAGAACCCCGAGTTCCCTCTGCAAAAATCACCACTTTGGATTTCAAAATCAAACCCGGCTCAAAGTTCGCCTTTGGTTTGCCATTTTTATCACGCCCCTTATCGCCCGTGCGCACGCCGACAATTTTATTGCCTTCATACAACGCTTCGACCGCTGCAAAACCTGGAAAGATATTGATCCCTTTTTCTTCACACTTCGTCGCCAACCAGCGGTTGAACTTACTCAAAGAAACGATGTAGTTGCCTTCGTTATGAAAGGGCGGAGGCGTGAT
>JANJTG010000416.1 GCA_024711265.1 Bdellovibrio sp.
TGCAGTATTCCCTTGCGCAACTGCTGCAGAGAAGTCAGCAGATTTACGTCCGAAGTAAACTCCATAAACAGACTCACCGTGCTTTTTAAGGAAGCCACCTTCAGCGTGAGGGTTAACACCTTCACCTTTATTACCCCACTCAACAGTTACCAATTCACCAACAGAGTGAAGAAGGTAAGGTCTCTCGAATGTGTATTGTACGTCTACCAATTGACGTGAATTCGCCAAAGCACTTACACGTGCCTTAGACGCCATTGCAGGAGCTGCTGCCATAGTCAAAGCTGCTACTACTAAAAGTTTTTTCATTGTTGCATCCTTTCGTTTGCGTATTTGTTTAAAAGTCTAAAATCCGTAACTTTTAAATTTTTTAATTCTGTACATAAAAAATGCTAATGAGGACCTAGGCTAAGATCAACAACAAAAATTTTTGGCCTCCTTTACATCGCCTAAAATTTCATCAGATCTTTTTTGCATTGTTGTTTCTAGAACACAGTCTTTGTTGTCGTTATTTTCTCGCTCTGCCACTGAGAATTTTTAGTCATTCAAGCCTTCGAAAACCGCTTCCACAGCGAGTTTCACGACAATCACAAGAGCTCCCAATTCACGCGCGAATATTCCCAAGTGAGGCAAATTAGAGACCCTCTCTTGGTCCATTTTGATGGACCCATCTGACCATTGACGCAAAACTTCATAATAGAGTTGGCGCACTAGATCATGGTCTAGTTTTACTCCTTTTTTACGTTACAGAACAAAAGTGACGGTCATAATCTTATCCAAATTAAAGACTTCAAGTCTTATATAAAAGGAGATCGCGTGAATATTTTGAAAATCCTCATAGTAAATCTACTGATGGGGTCCAGCATTGCATATGCGGCCGATATTGCCGGAATTACAGTCAACGGGGAAGTGGGCTTTGACTACAACCTCTTATCCACCAAAAGCAAAGCCATTCCCTACACTGGCGATGCCACTAACGAGACCTATCGTCTCAATCAAGCTCAGGCTCTCATAAAAAAAGAGACCGATCAGGTTTCCTTCTTGGGACGCTTGGTTTACGTCCCCACTCAATATTCAAAAGATGGAACTACTAATAATAAGGCCAATCTTGGAACCCTGGATCAAGTGGAAGTCTTTTACAAAGCCACTCCTCAGCTTCAAGTGGGATTTGGAAGATTCTTAACGACAATGGGTTATGAATCGCTCTTGAAGTCCGAAAATGCCACATTCGGTAACACGATCGCTTATCAAAGTATTGTGCCTGGGTACGGCGAAGGCTTGCGTGCAAAATATGTTGCCGCTGATTGGTTCACAACAACTCTGTCTACATATAATCAGACGACTTACGGCGTTTTCGGCGAGGACTACACTCCCACGAAAACAACGGAACTGTCTGCAACAGGGGTTCTGGGCAGCTTCTCTTGGTTTGCGGGATATCTTCTTGGAACGGACGCGGCGGTAGCTCCCGCAACGAGTACCGTGGATAAGTCAGCTTCAAGCGTTTGGGTCGCCTATAAGTTCATCGACACTCTTGCCTTGGCGATTACTTATGACTCTTACACAAAAAAGCCAGACGGCTCCCACACTCAATGGGCGGATTCGACAAGTGCTATCCTCACTTATGGTATCGGGATGCACAATTTTGCGGTCCGATATGAAATGGTTCGCGGTGCCAACGAAATTGGCTATGGCCCCGCCGAAAATGTGAATTCTGTTACGGTCACTGACAAGTTCGCATTAAATGACAATTTCAAGTTGTATTTCGAATACCGTAATGATCAGGCCGACAAAGAGGTTTTCTTTGATGAGGATGGCCTGGTTACTAAAAAAGACGCCAGCATCTTTACCTTGGGAGCTCTTGCAAGCTTCTAGCTCCCCCCTTTCGCAGGCTTCGTTGACCCTGAAGCCTGCGACCGCGCACCAAGACCCCCCAGAACGAAAGAATATTCTTTTACACTTCCTAAGTTGTGCTAATCTCAGATAAAAGGAAGCACAGCCTGACAATGCAAAAGAAAAAAGTCCTCAACGGCACCATCAAAAGACACCCCGACGGATTCGGTTTTTTTATCCCCGACGACA
>JANJTG010000434.1 GCA_024711265.1 Bdellovibrio sp.
GGGCACGCGGGAAAGTATCTTAAAACCGATGGCACCAACGTAAGTTGGGAAACAGCCTCGGGTGGTGGAAGTGGAACATTAACCAGCGTAGGGATGAGTCTTCCTGGAGATGTCTTTCAAGTAACGGGTAGTCCGCTGACTTCAGATGGTTCCATCAGTGCAAGCTTTAAAAGTCAGACGCAAAAGCAAGTATTGGCTTCTCCCAATGCCGCAGATGGTATTCCTGGGTTTAGGTCCTTGCTAGTTAGTGACATTAGTAACGCCAAAAGTGCCGCCCTTTATGATGTGCCAGTAACTGGTGATGCTGGGGCCACTCAAATCGTCAAAGGTGATGATTCAAGACTGGTTGATGCTAGAACTCCGATTGATAACTCGGTGACAACAATAAAGATAGCCAATGGTGCGGTAACGGATGCAAAAATCGACACAGTCTCAGGAAGTAAGATCACCGGAACTGTGGGAAGCGGAGCTTTGCCGGTTGCGAGTGATACGACGGTGGGTATTGTTAATATCATTGCGCAGAGTTTTAAAGGTGTTAAGACGTTTGTTGATAATGTGATTATGCAGGGAGGTTTAACGGTTTCTGGCGCAATATCATCATCAAGCCTTTCAACATCAGGGGATATTGCCGCAACGGGTGCTATGAGTGCCGATCGTATTAAGCTTGCAAGTTCAAGTGCAGCTTGTAATGGGACGACAGAAGGTTCGTTAAAGTATAACTCCGCAAGTAAAAAGATGGAGTATTGTAATGGCACAGCGTGGACACAGATTTCGCAAGGGACTCAAGCTAATCTAAGCATTGGTGCGCCAAGCAGTTCGTTAGTAAAATCCGGTCCAGTAACCTTTGACGTAACTTATGGATCAGGAGCAGACACGGCCACCATCAGTTTAGATGCAGGGGATATCGCCCTTGGCGGTACTGCCACCACGGGATGTTCAGTGACGGGGGTGACGGGTGTTGGGTCTACAAGAACAGTGACCGTGAATGGTTGTACGGGGACAGGCGCGGTGAATATCTCAATCGCAGCAGGCACAGCAAATTCCACGACAGGGGATGCGGCTCCTGCTGCAGGTCCCTCGACTTCTTACAATGTTGATAACACCGGC
>JANJTG010000143.1 GCA_024711265.1 Bdellovibrio sp.
CCGAAGTGCAATCCGCTCTCTCTGAGGGATGGGGCAGCGCCGATCCTTTAAGCATGACTCCCAACGATTTTCTATTTCAAGAAACGGAACAGACATTAGAAAACAATCCCAATCCTTTCTTTGTTCTTCAAGAAGGGATCACGGTTTCAAAAAAGGAAGAAACGGCCACTGAGTACCTTTACTCCTTTCTTTACCAAAGCAAAGTCTATAAACAAGGCGAAGAGGGAAAAGAGTCGACTCGCGAAGATCATCGTTCTGTAACCAAAGCCGACCCGGCTGTGGCGATGGCAAAAAATCTTCGTGCAAACGAACTCAAAACACTGGCCGATGACTATCAAATGACCCTCGGCTATGAGCGCCTTTATGGGCTTGCTTATGCTTGTGTAAAATCAGACGCTTTGGACAAGTATTGCAAAGAACAACTCAAAGTTGATAGTTGTGAAATCCAATGTTCCAACTTGAAGGTCTCGGAAGTGATGCGCCCCGCCCCGGACTTGATGAAAACTCAGCCGGACTGCGGCGGACTTGCCGACTGTTCTTTGCGCACTAAGACCATCAACTTCGATTGGACCTTAGCATTAAAGTCAGGGGAATCCGTCGAAAAGCAAAAAGTGAACTACTCTGTTTCGTTCAGTCCCGATCTTCCTTTCCTTTCACGCATGACAGAGTACTGTTTTCGCCAGCTTTATCCCGTACAAAATCAAAAGGTTCTTGTTACAACCTGCACGAAGCTGAAGAACTTCAAACGCGGTGGCTGATCCATTGCCATCGCTTGTAAATCACAGTAATCTAGAGCCTCTTTCGGGAGGTTTTCATGAAAAAGATCGCCATTGTACTCTCTGGTTGCGGACATCGTGACGGAAGCGAAATCACAGAATCCGTAAGTCTGCTTATTGCTCTTCATCAGGCCGGAGCCGATGTCTCTTGTTTTGCCCCGGATATTGAAATCCCCGTGACCAACCATATTACCGGACAGCCTCAAAATGAAAAACGTCGTTTGCTGGTGGAAGCCGGACGTATTGCTCGAGGCAAAGTCCAAAGCCTGGACAAACTGAACGTCAAAGACTTCGATGCCTTGGCTTTTCCAGGGGGCTACGGCGCCGCCAAAAATCTTTGCAACTGGGCAGAAAAAGGAGCTAAGTGCGACGTCAATCCGGACGTCAAACGTGTCATCTTGGATTTTCATAATGCCAGTAAACCTATCGCAGCCCTGTGTATTGCTCCCGTTTTACTAGCTCGCGTTTTGGGTGATAAAAAAATCACCTTAACCATCGGCGACGACAAAGAGACGATTGCAGAGATTCAAAAAACCGGCGCTCTTCACGAAGAATGTCCTGTCGATGATTATATCACAGATCGAGAAGGCAAAATTGTCACGACTCCCGCTTATATGTATGGCAACGCCAAACCAAACGAGGTTTTTAAAGGCATCTTTGGTTTAGCTCACGAACTGGTTGAGTGGGCCTAATTCTTTCAAGAAAATGGAATACGAAATAATGAAAAAAGTTGTAGCACTTATTTTTGGTGGAAAATCGGCAGAACACGAGGTTTCTCTTCGTTCCGCAAAAAATGTCGCCGATGCTCTTGATAAAGATAATTTCTCACCCCTTCTTATTGGCATCAGCAAAGAAGGAAGCTGGTATCGCTTTCCCGACATGACTGTATTTTCACAGGTGACGAAGCTGGAAGACTCTTCCCTTCCACAACAAGCCGAGCCGGTCGCCTTGATTTCATTTCAGGGAACTCCTGTTTTGTATTCTTTAAAAGACCACTCAAAAACAAAAGTTGACGTAGCTTTTCCTGTTCTTCATGGAACCATGGGAGAAGATGGAACGATTCAGGGACTTTTTAAGATGGTTCAGTTACCTTTTGTGGGCTGTGGGGTTTGGTCTTCCGCGGCGGGCATGGATAAAGAAATCATGAAGCGTCTTTTCACTGAAGCTCAGATTCCTAACGCCCGCTATCTATTGCTGACACCATTTAAAAGCACCCCCTATTCAGAAGTGGTGTCTAAGCTAGGCTCACCATTCTTCATTAAGCCTGCCAACGCAGGTTCATCTGTTGGCGTTCATAAAATTAAATCCGCCGAAGATTATGAAGTTCAACTGAAAGACGCCTTTCAATTTGACACGAAAGTTTTAGCCGAGGAGTTCGTACAGGGGCGTGAGATCGAGTGCTCCGTGATGGGACACAACCATTCCCCCGAGGCCTCCTTACCTGGAGAGATTATTCCCCAGCATGAATTTTACTCTTACGAAGCTAAATATCTCGATGACAACGGAGCCCTTTTAAAAATTCCCGCGGAAGTTTCGCCAGAGTCTTTGCAAAAGCTTCAAGCTCTAGCAAAGAAAACTTATCAGGTCATGGGATGTGATGGCCTCACACGAGTCGACTTTTTCTTAAAGTCAAACGGCGATCTTTTCGTAAACGAAATCAATACCATTCCGGGATTCACAAAGATCTCTATGTACCCAAAAATGTGGGAAGCCACGGGAGTATCTTACAAAGATCTAATCACCAAGCTGATTCATTTTGGCCTAGAAAAGCACCGAGATGAACAAAAACTCAAAACAAGTTATTTAGATTAATACTTCGCAATTAAACTATCTAAAAGGCCTTCCCTGGAAGGCTTTTTCTATCTGTCTTAACCCCAACATCAGATAATTATATTTTTTCATATAATTATCTGCCGTTTCTCCGATAAAGAGTTCATATGGGAATCAGACAGTTTTGGAAATTTCTCTCAGTCTCCAATAAGCTCTATGCCGTCATTGGGGTCATGGCTTCCTTGGTGGCACTCGAACTCGTCTCCTTATTCTTTGCCATGAACACGCTATCTTCAGTTCGCAGCTTCGTAACCGGTGAAAGCCTTTGGTCCAAGGCCCAGAAAGATGCTGTCATCAATCTTCACCGATATGCCTTAACGCGATCACCGGAACATTACGACTCCTTTCAAGCGAACATGCAAATCCCCCTCGGGGATCGCAAAGCCCGCGAGGCTCTTGAAGAAAATCCGCCCAATAGAGAGAAAGCCAAAGAAGGATTTATTCAGGGACGTATTTATCCAGACGATGTCCCCGGAGTAATTAAATTGCTTATGAGGTTCCGAGGCTTCAGCTACCTGGAAGAAGCGGTGTCCATCTGGAAAGATGGAGACAAACTGACATTGGAACTTATCTCCCACGGGGAGACTCTTCACCAACTTATTAAAACATCGGCCTCGCAGGAAGAGATCACACAAACTCTTAACAAAATTGATGAGATCAATGACCGCCTGACGGTGATAGAAGAAAATTTCTCTTACAC
>JANJTG010000154.1 GCA_024711265.1 Bdellovibrio sp.
CGAGCATCGTCATAAGACATTTCGCCGATCTGACGAAGAGCTTCGCCCATCTCATTCAAGACGGTAGAGTTCAAGGCATTCAACGCTTCTGGGCGACTGACCGTCAACACCCACACGCCTTGAGGTTTTTGTTCCAACAGAATTGTTTTATACGTAAAACTTGCCATAAAACTCATCCTTATTTCGCTGCGTAGTTATAAAAACCACGACCTGACTTACGCCCCAACCAGCCCGCTTCAACATATTTCACAAGAAGAGGACAAGGACGATATTTAGAATCACCCAAACCATCATGAAGGACATTCATGATCGCAAGACACGTGTCCAAACCAATGAAGTCCGCCAAGGTCAAAGGTCCCATAGGCTGATTCGTTCCCAACTTCATGGCGTTATCGATGGATTCAACAGAAGCAATTCCTTCATGAAGAGTGTAAACCGCTTCGTTAATCATCGGCATGAGAATACGGTTCACGATAAAACCAGGCATGTCCTTCACGGACTCTACAAATACTTTATCCATTTTTTCTGCCAACGCTTTCACTGTCGCGAAAGTTTCGTCAGAAGTTTGCAAACCACGAATGCCTTCGACCAATTTCATCAAAGGAACCGGATTCATAAAGTGCATTCCCGCCACTTGCGCTGGGCGCTTCGTCACGCCGGCAATTTTCGTGATGGAAATTGAAGACGTATTAGACACCAGCAAAGCTTCCGGTTTAACGTGGGCATCGAGATCCTTAAAGATCTTCAATTTCAGATCGATATTTTCTGTCGCCGCTTCAATCACGATATCACAATCTTTCAACACTGCGGTTTCTTGTGCTGTTTTAATACGGCCTAACAACGCAGCCTTGTCCGCTTCTGTCATCGCTCCTTTTTTTATGATACGATCACAGCTTCCTGAAATCGTCGCGATCCCTTTTTCCAAGGCAGCACCGCTGACATCCAACATGATAACGTCAAAGCCAAAGCTTGCCGCCACCTGAGCAATGCCGTTCCCCATTTGACCTGCGCCCACAACACCAATCGTTTTGATATTCATATCTATCACTCCGCGTTATAATACTGTTAAAAAGTCGACCTGTTACCAGTACTTTACTTTAGCCTAGAGGTCAAAAGTTCTGGCCTTGAGAGCACCGGGCCTAAGGCCCAAAATGGACAGATGCGGTCCATTTTTTCTCTCGTAATACCTGTTCTTTTTGTCGTGCCTAATTCTTGGGCTGCTTTAGCCACCGACGCCGGATCAGCGTTGTCTTTTTTTCGCAATAAGAACAGCCTATTCCCCTCTGGCCAGGTGAGTCGAAATACCCTGGAGGAAAACCTTCTTCGCACAGAAAACGAGATCGCCTACCGCACCTCATGGGATAAAAAGGAATACCTTCTTCAGGGCCACGAAATTTTACGTGATATTCAAGTCGCTCGATATGTGGAAAATAAAGTCCTCACGCCCCTTCTCAGCCTCAACCGCAGCGACTCAAGCCCGGTAAAAATTCTGGCGGCAAAAACTCAACTTGAAATCCTGGTCGTCGAAGATTTTTGGGCGCGAGTGAAAGAAAAGTCAGGTCCAACTCAAGGGTGGATTCCGCTGCATATTCTACAAGCCCGGCATGATGACTTGGGAGTTTTCAGCAATATCGTCGAAACCCACCTTCGCAAAGAACCTCACTTGAGTTCAACCGCATTGACGACCCTCCCGCGCCTGACTCGGGTCATTCCTTTAGAGATCACCAAAAGTTTTATTAAAGTCCAACATCAAGGGCACATCGGATACGCCGACATCACTCACTTTGTTTCCAGAGCGGATTTTGCAAATCTGGCCTACCATCCGAAGAAACACTGGATGACTGTGCTCTATCGAAACAATAATGCTTTGATCTCCCAAAAGGGTGAAACAGTCCCGTTAAACGAGGTCTTAGGCTACGTCGCCAACACTCATCGCGGAATCGTCGTCAGATCGGATTCTTCTTTCAGTCCCCCGATAAGAGCTCGCGTAGAGATTTTAAAACTTGAAGCCAACACCTGGGGCATCAGCAAGATCGACGGCCATGGTGAAGTGTGGTGGAAAAAGAAAAATCTTCTTTTTGAAAACGAACCAAAGGTTAAAAATACGATCTCCACAGACGATCTGATGAAAAGAGAAATCTACTCGATCGCCTTTGAAAATAAAAATTCTATTCGCGGCCTGGTCTCTAGCGAAGGGGTCTTTCGCACAGAGGATGGACTGACCTGGACAGAGATACCTCTCTTTGAAAAACAAAACCTTCCCGTCAGCATTCATCCCAATGGAACTTGGTTTGTTGGTTCTTATAAAAGCACCAATCAAGGAAAAAGTTTTGAACCCTTTATCCGCTGGGACAATATCGCCCAGGCTATTGAATCCGCGTATCATCGCAATCCCAAGATTCTGCGCTTAACTCAGATTGAAGCTCTGCCCAATCAGCAAGTGCAGATCTTAGTGGATACCGGCAGCCACAAAGTAAAACTTAAAAGTTCTATTGGTGATATTCGTTGGGATGTAATTAAGAATTAAATTTCACTCTCAAAATACGGCTCCATCATCTTCCGAACCCGCTCCTGAAGCTGCGGCCTGGTCTCAATCGTGTATTCTGAAGGATCCACCGGCGGCAGAACATGCAAGGTCACTGTACGACTCCATACGCCCCAGTTCGGAATGATATGCCCTTTAGGTAAAATGGCCGCTGCCCCTTTAATGACCACTGGAACAATCGGGGCATGGGCATTGATAGCAAAAATAAAGGGTCCCGACTTAAAGGGTCCTAATCGCTCCGTCTTCTGACGAGTCCCCTCGGGAGCCAGCGCAAAACGCTCCCCCGCTTTGATACGAGCTTCAGATTCACGATACACTTTAAAGACCTCTTCACGTCGATCCCGCGCAATCGGCAAAATTCCCGCGCGTCTCATCGCCGGCCCAAATACCGGAATTTTAAAGAGCTCGATCTTGGCTCCAAAACGAAAGCTTCCCAGATACCCGTTCATCGCAAAGATATCAAAAAAACTGGTGTGATTAAAGACGTACAAAAATCCTCCCGAGGGACGATTCTCGAGGCCTTTGACTTCCACTTTTACTCCGAACATTCGGCAGGCATTGCTGGTCCAAAAGACCACAATTTTATCCTCCAAAGGACGATTCTTCATCGTGAGATTCACAACGATCATCGCCAAAGAACAAAGCATGGTGTGAAAAGGAAAAATAATTAACGCTAACAACGAACGAGGGTACGAAAGCAATTTCAAAAACATATTAACTCAACTCAGGAAACAAACGCTTACGGGCGGCATTCCTTTGTCTTTCCTTATAAGCCTGATGTTCAGAAGGCCCCGACAAAATCTTTTGGTGCGCCGACTGATCCATGATCTGCACTTCAAATGGATAGAAGAAACTGAAATCTTCTTTTCCTCCCGGAGGACGCACATGGATTAATTTACGAGAGATAAACTTAATAAAACGATAATCTTCCCCTGAAAAGAAGTTCTCTTTACGCAAGAACTTCACGTTTTCGCCTTGTTCTGCCAATTTCTGATCAAAGGCCGCCTGAATACTTTTTTCATCCAAAGTATCCAGCCGGTGGGAAAGATCATCACAAACCTGCATAAACAGATCCACCGGATACAAGTTATTAGAACTTTGATCCGGCATAATATGCGGAAAGCTGATCACATTTTCACGAATTAAAAAACGAACCACCTGAAAAGTATCAAACAAATTGCGCGTGATAAAACGCACACCCAGCTTATCAAAGATCTTCATCGCCAAAGCATCAGGCTTCGCTAAAAGTTTAATAACCGTACTAGAGGAGGTTTTAAACGGCTTCACTTCAAATCCCAAGAGCTCGATCGGATCCAACTGGTCTGTGGGACTTTTTAAAAAGGTTCGATGAGTGGTGCCATCATGCAAGATGCAATCTTGAAAGGGCGTTAAAATCTGAGATTGAATCTCTTCAGAAAAAGAACTGAAAAGATCATTTTCAGCATGAACAAAAACATGCATACAGCGAATGATCGCGCAGGCCCAGCGCTGAAGATTTTGCTCTTCAGGATCTGAGGAACTCGCATAAATAAGAAGTCGGCGCAAGTCACCCAATTGCCTGTGATCGCGAAAGACCTCTGGCAAATCCGCGTCCTCAAACCCTAGTTTTTCCACCATCAACACCAAAGCGCGACGGTGATAATACCAAAGCTTTTCAAGATCGCTTTCTTTATTGACGTCAAATCCGTAACTTAAAAGAAATGAGGAGGCGGCCTCAATGGAATGAATGTTCAATTTGGGGATTTCGATAGCCGAATGCCCCCCAACAACTGAATTAAGAATAGAAGAATCAAAGATGAAACGTTGAGGCATAGCCCCTATCTTCAAACTCGATAGGGGGCGAAGCAAGACGCGGCGCTTATTTAATCAAAGAGCAAGTGTAGGCTTTGAAACTTCCTAAAGTTCCACTCGTTGCCTGATAACCTGCAACAGCCGTGTAGTTTTGATAGTAGACAGTGCCTTCTGCAGTCGAATTGTTGATTCGACCTTGGAACACGATCTCACCATAGCTGTCTTTAAATCGAACCTGGAATTGACGCGTAGTACGATCTAACATGCCTTCCGCGGCCGCAGTGAACTCAACAACGTAGGGTTGAATGGTCTGACCGTTATAAACCTGATTCACATAAGAATCGAAGATTTTAATAGTGACAGAAGAGGCCGTCGTCACCAGCTTGCCTTGGCTATCGAACTGGAATGTTCCTCTAAAATCAATTCCAGTCTTGTCATTGATGTTCCCGCTGATTGTTCCCAAACTTTGCGGGTCTAAAGTCGCCGACACAAAACTCTTTACTTGATTTTCAAACTGCGACGAAGCGTAAGGATCATAGATCTTACCCCAGTTCATCGCCGTGTTTCCGCAGCTATTTGGAACCACGCCGTTTGTTGCGACCGTATTTCCTCGGCCCGCCACGCGAACGGCACTTCCGTCATCCTTCTTGCCACAAGCCGACAAAGACAGAGCCATTAATACAAGGATCCCCATCACTGATTTGTTAAAGAAAGATTGATTCATAAGTGCCTCCTGCCAAGCTATAAGGCAAGAGCCGGACCAACTGGAAACTAAATCTATTGCTTTAAAAGCAAAAAAGTCGTTTCAACCTGAAACGACTTTTTCACAAAGGACGATTTGTGCACTCAGATGCCTAAGAAATCTACAAAAGCTTATCTAATCCTTGAAGGACAATGACTTCCGAACTCAACCAACTGGCCGCCTTCGCGTCCACAAGGCCTTGCTGCAGAAGTTGAGAGGCCAACTCGGCGGGCTTCTTCACTGTGCTCAAATCCAACTGAGGATCGATTTCCTTTAAGAACGCATTCACTTTCTCATATTGAGACTTACGAACTAAGGCCTTTTTTCCATCCATATCAAAACGAAGTCCCTTGGAAGAAAGAAGTTTCGACCACTTCGCTCTTTCTTCGGCTGTTAAGAAGACTTTAGCGACCTTCACTTCTTTAGAAAGGCCCGCCCCTACTTTCACAACTTCTTCGCCTTCATTGGCCGCAACCAAGTCCAAGTAGAGATTTGCCAAAGAGGCCGCTTCATCTTCTGTCAGTAAATTTTTAGGCAAAAGAGCACTCACAACCACAGCGGCACCATTGTCCGTCTGCTCGGTTTCCTCAATTCGCGGCAACAAGGTCGCCAGTCCCGCCGCCAAGGCTTTTCTATTTCCCGCCAAAAGACTTTGATAGAAGTTCAAAATCTTTCCTTGCTGCTCCACAGTCAGGCTGTACTCTCGCCCCGCCAATGTTTTCCCTTTGGCAAGATAAGGACTTGTTCGCAATTCTTCAATTTGACGACTCAACCAATCCACCGCAACGGTTCCGTCAGCATTTCTCCAAAGATCATTCAAGATAGATGCATAACCACCCGTTGCTGCCAAAGAGCGAGCGCGTTCTTTGACCAAGGCCTCATCCATACCGAACTTCGAATAAAGCACCTGTCCGGTTTTTACGCTTTCCAATGAAGCAAAACTGGGAGCTGGCATTGAGTTTTTTGTCGTATCCATCAACGCCAGGCCAACAAACTTAAGGTCTTCTTGATTTACTTTGCCCCATTTTACGGTGTCCGCCAAAACGGAATCTAAATTGTTCACAACCTCAGGCTGATCGCCGGGATAAGTACGACCAATGATGGAAGCAAAGAGGATCTTCACAAAGTTTTGCTGCTCGTCTTTAGCATCCAAATACTTTCTTAAAAGAGGGTTATTCCCAGCATCAAAACGTTCACAACCATAAACTTGAAGTCCCTGACTGTTTGCTAATGCGATATCATCATCCGTGCAAAACTTAGAGATCTTTTCATCCAAAGCACTGTCATTTGAAGAATAAGCCCAGTCCATCGCCATCTTATCGTAGGACAACGGCGCATATTTGATTTTTGCCGACATCAAAATGTTATCAATACCGCTGACATAGTCCATGATCGACGTCGAGGTCTCAAGCCCCTGATGAGCCAGGTCCTTCAAATACGTTTTTGCCGCATCATAAACATCTTTGGCAGAAGCTTTGACCGAGAATGACCCCGCAAAATTATGACGAAGCCCCAAAGCATGACCCAATTCATGGGCCACTGTCGAACGAACACTGTCTTGCGCCAGGCGCAGTCTTTGAGAATCACTGGCCTCACGTGCGATCTTATTTACCGCCAATAGACTTTGCGTCAAATCACAGGCCACCGCACCGGCCGCCACAGGAATATTGCCATTGAGCCCCACAAGATCCGCAGAGCCCACGCGCGTAAACACAGACGGCATAAACACTTGCGCTCTTAAAAGTTCTCCGGTCAAAGGATCTGACTGACCAATGGCATAGGCGGCACCAGAGTCCAACCAGGGAATCCAGCGGATAAAGATGCTACGATCTTCAGGACCCGCTTGAGGATCAACACCTGTTTTGGTCACGATGACTTCTTTACCGAAAACCTTATTCCAATAAAGAGCACCCTCTTTCACAGCCTCGACATAATCCACAGGCACCGCAGAGGAGATACGAACAACGATCGGCCCCTTGGAGGAGGAAAGATCCCATTTGGTAATAAGATTCGCCAAATCCTGGCTGTAACCTTTCTTCGCCACTTTGGTCACAAAGAAACCCACACGACGGGATTTGTCGTATTCTTTTTTCGAGAACTCGGAAGAAAGATTGTACGAGCGAATCTGTATATTCATCGCCAACGTCTCTTCACGATTCTCGACATTCAGGCTTTTATCTGAAGACGGCTTCACGACATCATTGCGAACTTTGGAGATCTGCTCCAACTCAATGTTCTTCTCATCAAACTTGATATTGCGAACAAAAGAATCTACGACGGGCAAAGAGGAAAAAGAACTCTCGGTCAGGTCGTTATTTTTACCTCGTGCCCCATCCACATCATAGGAGCTTTGTAGAACAAACGTCTTAAGCCCTTGCCCCCAATCGAAGGTGACAGACTTTTCGTCCTCAGACACGACGTCGAAAGTTTGAATCAGATTTACGGTACGGATCTCTTCGTAAATGCTGTTATAGTTTTCGCCCAAAAGAGCGATTTTATTGCCGGATTTTTCAAAACTTACCACCAGCGGCTTGAGATCATACCATTGCGGCGTGGAACCTGCGGTCTTCCCTGAGGCAATCAGAAGAAAAATCTTTCCAAGGGATTCCTTTTGGACCGTGATGCAGGAGGCAAGACTGCAAGCCGAACTGGGACTTTTATTAAAAGACTCCAGCATATTGGCCGGAGCCTGTTTTTCAATCACAGTCTCCTTCGTACATGCGCTTAAAAGCAAAGATGAAAGTAGAACGCTGCCAACAAAGATGTGCCGTTTCAATGTCATTACGGAACCCCCTAAACACTTTTCAAGTGCATTTATGCCAAAGAATTGCCAAGATCAAAAGAGATCTGAAAAAAAGAATGAAATGTTCATAATGTTTACAGGAGACCCATGGCTCAAACCGCGCCTACTGCAGCTAAGACTTTTTTTGGACACCCCCGCCCCCTTTTCACCCTGTTCCTGACAGAAATGTGGGAGAGATTCTCATATTACGGGATGCGGGTCCTTTTGGTCCTTTATATGACTCAGTATCTCTTCCAGCAGGCCGATGCAGGGAAAGAGGTGTTCGGTTACTCCGCCATTCGCGGGATCCTCACCCATTTCTTTGGTCCCATGTCGCATCAAGCGCTGTCTTCGCAGATTTATGGCCTCTATACGGGTTTTGTCTACTTCACGCCCTTCTTCGGGGGACTGATTGCCGATCGTTATATTGGACAACGCCGCGCCGTCTACGTGGGTGGGATTCTTATGGCCATCGGGCACTTCTTAATGGCCGTAGAAAGTATGTTTTTCCCAGCCCTGATCTTTTTGATTTTCGGGAATGGCTTTTTTAAGCCCAATATTTCCACTCAAGTAGGGGGCCTTTACAGCGAAAACGATCCTCGCCGTGATGGCGCCTACACCCTGTTTTATATGGGCATCAACCTGGGTGCGATTTTGTCTCCTTTGATCTGTGGAACATTGGGACAAAAAGTCGGCTGGCATTGGGGCTTTGGAGCCGCCGGGGTCGGAATGGTGTTATCGCTGGTCATCTATCACTTTGGTGGAAAGAATCTCCCCCTCACAGAACATCGTCAAAGCATTCAAGAGGTGGAGTCCGCCGCTCACAAACCTCTTACAAAAGAAGAATGGGGTCGCACGATTGCATTGACCTTCCTCTGTATGGTCACGATTTTCTTCTGGGGAGTTTACGAACAACAAGGAAACACCCTGCAGCTTTGGTCGGATCAAAGCACGGACTGGAACTTTTTTGGATTTGAAATTCCTTCGACATGGTATCAATCCTTCAATCCGCTAGTGATCGTCTTTGTTGCACCGTTATTGGATCGTTATTGGGCCTGGAGAGCACGCTCTAACAAAGCTCCCTCGACGGTGACCAAGATGGCATTAGGAAGTTTTATCGGGGCCGTAGCCCTGATCGTGATGTATTTCGCGGCTCAAGCTGTGGGATCTGGAAAAGGCAGTGTTCTTTGGCTTTTGGGATCCACGTTCCTTCTCACCATGGCGGAACTTTACATCTCCCCTATTGGTCTTTCTTTAGTTACCAAAGTTTCACCGGCCAAGATTGTCTCCATGATGATGGGGGTTTGGCTTCTGGCAACATTCTTTGGAAACATCATTGCGGGCCACATCGGAAGCTACTACGAAGTCATCTCCAAACAAGACTTCTTTTTACTTTTGGCGGTCCTGTCTTTAGTCCCTGCAGTGCTCTTCCTTGTCACTCATCGTGTGCTCACGAAGGCCTTAGGTAAGAACATCTAGACGCTTATTTGTATTCCAACAACGGACCTTGTGAAGGCCAAGTCTCTTCTTAGACAATAGAAAGAGACTTGGCTGACAAACAGCAAGAAGGTTTTATGGAATACAAAGTTCAATGCCCTTTTTGTCGGGAAAAATTCTCAATAGAAATCTTGAAAGAAGACGGAGAAGACCAAGAGTTTATTTGGGATTGCGAGATCTGCTGCCGCCCTATGGATATTCACGCTCGCTGGGATGAGTCCCATCATCGGTTTTCTTTGAGCGTCGATCGTGGCTCTGGCTTTGATGAGATGGCTATCTAAAACAAGAAAGGCACCTTCCGGCGCCTTTCTTTCTTCTGATCTTTTTACTTATAGAACTTACTATTGCCCTTCGCCATATTTGTTAAAGGCGTCGCTGGCTTTAAGCGCGCCGCTTTACGGCTGGAAGCATAAGTCGCCAACTGATCGGCGATATACTGACTTCCGATAGAGTCTGCATACTTCAAAAGACCCCCACGGAATGGAGGAAACCCTGTTCCCATGATCATCGCCAAATCCACCTCATGAGGTGTTTCAACGATGCGGTCTTCCACCAACGCCAAAGAGCACTCGTTAACCATCGCAAACACACCGCGTTCAATACACTCCTTAGAGTCATAAGGATTCGTCGGTTGTCCTAATCCCAAAGCCGCATAGATGGATTGATCCACGTCGCCGCGCTTGCCATCTTCAGAGTAGTGATAAAACCCTTTGCCATTTTTACGTCCCAAACGACCCGATTTTTCCAAAGCCTCCATGCAAGACGCGATTTCAATACGCTCTCCGAAAGCTTTTTTAAAGATTTTAAGAACCTTAATACACACATCAAGACCGACTTCGTCCATCAGCTCAAAAGGCCCCATCGGCATTCCGAACTCTTTCACGTAGGCTTTATCCACGGTTTCAATATTCATTCCCTCTTGCATCAAGAAGGCGGCTTCTCCCATATAAGGCAAAAGAAGACGATTCACCAAAAAGCCCGGACCGTCTTTCACGACCACTGGCATTTTGCCCATTTTTTTAGAAAGTTCGTAGATTGTCGCGATCGTTTCATCCGACGTTTTTTCTCCACGAATCACCTCTACCAATGGCATCTTATTTACTGGATTGAAGAAGTGCATCCCCGCGAAGTACTCAGGACGAGGATGCCCCTTAGACATCTCCGTCACCGACAAGGAGCTGGTATTGGTGGCAATGATCGCATCCGGACGCATGAAACCCGCGCACTCCCCGATCACCTTTTGTTTGATTCCCATGTCTTCAACGATCGCCTCTACCACAACATCCAGATTCTTAAATCCAGAATAGTCCGTGGTCACAGAGATCAGATCCATCTTCTGTTGATACTGATATTTATCGATGGATTTACGTTTAAGAAGCTTCATCCATAAATCGCTGGCATGTTTAAGACCTTTTCCCAAGGCGTCCGTGCTTAAGTCCTTCATACGAACTTGCACACCTTTATCGGCCGCCACATAGGCGATACCACCACCCATGGTGCCCGCACCTAGAATTCCCAAACCTTTCACATCCCGAGGTTTTACATCCACTCCCGGAACGCCGTTTTGTTTTTTCACCATCTCGGTCAAATAGAAAACGTGAATCAAACTTTTTGAAATATCCGTCACACCCAGAACGCAGAAACCTTCGCGCTCAATGCGCATTCCCGTTTCACGATCGCTCATTCCATAAGTTTGTTGAATCACGTCTAGCGCTTTCAAAGGAGCCGGATAATGACCCTTCGTCGCCTTCAAAACACCCTCACGGGCTTTCTTAAAGACAATTCCACGTCCCAACGCACTTTCAAGGAACTTATTCACGGCCCCCTGAGGTTGGAATTTCTTACGACGTTTTTTAGCACCTGAAGCGATGATCTCTTTCGCCCATTTCATCGCCTGCTCTTCCAGCAAATTCGGATGAACCATCTTATCTACAAGTCCCATTTTAAGGGCTTTTTTAGCATTCACAGATTTACCGGCAAGAATGACATCCAAAGCCGCCTGCAAACCAATCGCGCGAGGCATACGCTGAGTTCCACCAAAACCCGGCAAAATTCCTAATTGAATTTCAGGAAGACCAATCTTCGTTGAAGAATCCTCAGAGGCAATACGATAATCGCAAGCCAGAATGAACTCACAACCCCCGCCCATACAAGCCCCGTTAACTGCGGCAATCGTTGGGATGGGCAAATCCTCCACCATATTAAGAATATCCTGACCACCTTTCACAGCCGTTTCAAACTGCTCTTTGGTTGTCATGCTTTTAATTTCTTCAATATCCGCACCCGCAATAAAAATCTTGGGCTTATTGGATTTAAAGATCACCGCTTTGTAAGAAGACTTCTTCAGTTCTTCAAGAACCTCTTTAAGCCTTGTCATCACCGGAGTCGAAAACTTATTAACTTTCTCTCCCACCAAATCAAATTCAACAACAGCAACATCCCCTTGAGGAACAATTCTGATACTTTCTTGAATAGACATTCTGCAAACTCCTAAGTCGCTAAAAAATAAATTTTGAGAACACAAAAAAGATCTGCGTCCACGCCCCTTTGCCTGAGCCCTCTACCTTTCCTCACCGGCGAGTTCCGCAGCAGCAGGTCCCGCCAGGGACCGCGTCCGCGAGGACTGTCTGAGCCGATGAGGGAAGGTAGAGGGCTCAGACAAAGGGGTGTGGGTCCGAGGGCTTCTTAGCCTTCGTTCTCCAAAATCATGGATCCGCCTTGGCCCCCACCAATACACAAAGTAGCAAGACCGAATTGAACATTTCTGCGTTTCATCTCTTTGGCCAAAGTCAAAACAATACGAGTGCCCGTCGCCCCTACAGGATGACCTAAGGCAATCGCTCCACCATTGACGTTCAGGATCTCGTCACGGATTTCACCGACTTTCGCAGAAAGTCCCAATTTTTCTTGCGCAAACTTATCTGAATCCAAAGCTCTTTGGCAGGCCATGACTTGCGCCGCGAAAGCTTCGTTCAACTCTACAAGGCCGATGTCCTTCAAGGAAAGACCCGCACGTTTCAAAGCCAAGGGACTGGAGTAAGCCGGCCCCAAGCCCATGCGCTCGGGCTCTAAGCCCGCAAAACCATAAGAACGAACGGTCGCCAAAGGTTTGTAACCCAAAGACTCTGCTTTTTCACGAGACATCAAAAGCACCATCGCGGCTCCGTCCGTGATAGGACAAGAGTTTCCGGCCGTGATTGATCCCGTCGCTTTATCAAAGAACGGTTTTAGTTTCGTCAACGCTTCCATCGTCTGATTGTCACGAGGACCGATATCTTCAGAGACCACTTCTTTAAAATCAGGCGCAAGATAAACCGGTGTCGTCTCTTGCTTCATGCGCCCTTCTTTCATCGCGGCTGATGCCAACTGATGAGAGCGCAAAGCAAAGCGATCTTGCATCTCACG
>JANJTG010000192.1 GCA_024711265.1 Bdellovibrio sp.
ATCCGGCGGATTGATCAGCCGTATTCTGAATGACATCAGAACCATTCAAGATGGTTTGCGTGTTGTTGCCGATATCTTCTTACATCCTCTTCTGTTTTTGCTTCTATTGGGAAATCTTTTTTATATCGATTGGAAGCTGACCTTGGCGACCTTGCTGATGGTTCCTATCGTCGGCGGCATTCTGAAGTCTATCTCCAGAAGCATGCGTAAATACATCCCCCGTGAACGCGATGCCATGGAATACATGACTTCGACCATCAAAGAAAGTCTTGATGGTGTTCGTGTCATTCAATCCTTCAATTTAGAAAATGATATGGCCGATCGCCTTATCAAAGATTCTGATAAATACCTCGATATCCGCAAAACAGTCTATAAGCGCCAAGAGGCTGCCGGCCCTGCGACCGAATTTATTGCTACGGTCATTGTTCTCGGCGTTCTACTTTATACAAGTTATGAGGTGGCTGCGGGGCGCTCAACACCCGGTACCTTCATTGGATTTATCACCTCCCTTTTGATGATCAATCAGCCGATCAAACGCTTTCAAGAGGCTTACGTTCGCATTCAAGAGGTGACCATCTCCGTACAAAGAATCTTTGCGATTATCGAAGATCCTTCTGAGGTTCCAGAAAGTCCCATAAATAAACCCTTCCCCAAAGATTGGAAGAAGATCACCTATAAAAATGTCAGCTTCTCTTATGGGAAAGATCTTATTCTCAAGAACATCAATCTGGAGATTCGTCGCGGGGAAGTCGTAGCCCTGGTCGGCGCCAGCGGAAGTGGCAAGTCCACGATCGTCAACCTTCTAGAGCGCTTCTTTGACGCTACTTCGGGGGAAATTCTTATTGATGACGTTAATATCCTGGACATCAATCTTAAAGAACTGCGCCGGAACATTGCGCTGGTCACTCAAGATGTTTTCCTCTTCAGTGACACCATCGAAAAGAATATTTGGGCGGGGGACTATTCCCGCAATCGTGCTGACGTTATGGCGATGGCGAAATTGGCCAATGCCCATGATTTCATTCTGAGAATGCCCCAAGGATACGAAAGCCGGGTCGGAGACCGCGGGAACCTTCTTTCTGGCGGAGAAAAACAGCGCATTAGCATTGCCCGAGCGATGTTTAAAGACGCTCCCGTTCTGATTCTAGATGAAGCCACGAGTGCGTTAGATACCGCCAGCGAGATTGAGGTTCAAAAGGGTTTGGATCATCTGATGGAGGGCCGCACCGCTTTGGTTATTGCCCACAGATTGTCGACCATCCAAAAAGCCGACAAGATCGTTGTTCTTAAAAACGGCGAAATTGCTGAAATTGGGACTCATTCGAATCTTTTAACCCAACAAGGCGAATACTTCCGCTTCCACAGCCTTCAGCACACCTAGTTTACAGGCCCTTGGTCTAGGTTTGCTTGGTTTTTAGACACTCTCCTAAAGTTCGTCTACTTTCTTGACGATAAAAGTATCGACACTTTTACGTCACTGAAAGGACTTATTTATGATTAATTGGGATGAGTTTGAACATATACATGTTATCAACAAGCTCAAACATATTCTCAGCGCGTGGTGGAACATTGACGTTGTATTTACAGATGAGCGCGGAGCACTGAGAGGATATGACTCTGATAAAGTCACCTTCAACAACCCAGCCATTAATGCTCTTGTAAAAAAAGAAGCGGGCCAAGCGAGCATCGCCGAACTCGTTACAAAATCTTTGGATGATCTTCGCACCTCTCAAAACCGCTACAGCCTGCGCAAGTGGGATATCGTGGGTTTTGATGTTGGGATCTTCCCTATCATGATCGACAACGATTGCGTGGGAACTGTGGTGGCTATGGGCTTCTTCCGTGAAGCCAACTTCACAGCACGCATGAGTGAGATCCGTGAGCGCCTTGCCGCTTTCGGCATGTCTGGCGAAGTGATTGAAAAATGTTTGGGCAAACTGAAATTCTTGGACGACCAAGAGCGTACACACTTTACCGAGTTGTGCGAACTTGTGGCTCAAGAGATCGTGACCCTTCACCTGGAAATCACGTCTCGCGAAGACCGCATCAAAGAACTCAACAAAGAACTTGGCAATCGCTTTAAGTACGACAACATGATCGGCAAATCGAAGCCAATGCAATCTTTGTACGCCCTTCTTGATAAAATCAAGGGCGCGGATTCTACGGTTCTTGTCCAAGGGGAAAACGGTACGGGTAAAGAGTTGATCGCAAAATCAATTCACTACAACTCACACCGCAAAGACAAACCTTTCGTAATTCAGAACTGCTCTGCGTTCAATGACAATCTTTTGGAATCAGAACTCTTCGGTCACGTGAAAGGATCGTTCACCGGAGCTCTTAAAGACAAAAAAGGTCTTTTCGAGATGGCCGACAAAGGAACATTCTTCCTTGACGAGATCGGGGATACGTCTCCACAAATGCAAGTGAAGCTTCTGCGTGTTCTGCAAGAAGGAACCTTCATGCCCGTGGGTGCAACTGAATCAAGAAAAGTTGACGTCCGTATCGTTGCGGCGACAAACCGCAATCTAAAAGAGATGGTTGAACAAGGCACGTTCCGTGAAGACTTGTACTACCGTCTAAATGTCATCAATATTCGTGTCCCACCCCTTCGTGAAAGAAAAGAAGACATTCCATTCCTCGTGGATTTCTTCTTGAACAAAATCCACGATCAGCAAGGTGGTCCAAAACGTCAGATCACGAAACGCGCCTTGGAAAAACTTTATGATTATCCATGGCCCGGTAACGTGCGTGAGTTGCAAAATGAAATCGAACGACTTTGTGTTCTTTCTGGCGATGAAACAAAACTGATGGCAGAACTTCTTTCTCCAAAAGTTTTAGAAGCTGGCGAGAAAAATAAAGTTCAAGGTTCTCGTTTGCAAGGTAAGCTGAAAGACGCCTTGGAAGATCTTGAGCGCGAAATGATCCGCGAGGGCCTTCGCCGCACCGGTTGGAACAAGTCCAAGCTTGCCAAAGAGCTCGGCATCAGCCGCGCTGGTCTT
The DNA here is from genome assembly GCA_024711265.1 of Bdellovibrio sp. Classification (GTDB taxonomy): domain Bacteria; phylum Bdellovibrionota; class Bdellovibrionia; order Bdellovibrionales; family Bdellovibrionaceae; genus Bdellovibrio. Next base: position 3,000 of record JANJTG010000192.1, read on the forward strand.
ATCATGAAGGTTGAAAAGTACGGCCTGGATAAGAGAAAACTGGCTCGCTAAAAACGGCACCGACCCTAAAGAAATTACTTAAATGATCGAAACTTAGAGGGCTTTGTGAGGATTCCACAAAGCCCTCTTTCTTTTTCAAAAACAGCCTAAACCCCTAAAATCAGGCCTTTATTTTCAATGGCCACGCCTCTGGCATCAGTCTTGTAATAGAGTCCCCATGTGTAAGGGGTACGTGGTTATGCAGACAACATTGGACAGCTCATTCGTGAATCGATTGAAGCAAATTCTTAACAGCCGCTATGGGAAGGGTTTACAGATTCGTCAGTTGATGGATCTCACAGAGCTAGGCTCTGAAGAAGTGTTCACGCGGGGGCGTGACCTTCATATTCCAATCCGCGTGAACGGTTCCATCTTAGGAACCGCAGTCGTACCCTCTGCGGATGATCTCAATGAAGAAAAACGCCAGGGTGTGGCTCAGTTGGTGCGAATGGCTTTAGAGCCCGCAATGTATAAATGGTATCTCGATCAAAAAGAGGCCAACCTTATGGAGCTTAATAAAGCTCAACTTGATTTAGATAATGTTCATCTTTTTGGAGAAGAGGCTCTGCCCTCTCTCGACGACATCTTAAATGACACCTCAGGGGACCTAAACGAAGGTCCTGCGAGCGAGCTCATCTCTCATCTTATTCACCTTGAAGGAAGTTCTGAGAACACCAATAAGAAAGTGGCTCTACAGCTTCATGAGCTGACCAGTCGTTGGGCTTTCGTCCCTTTTAAAGATATCAAAGGTCAACTTCACTCGTCCCAGGATATCGCCAAGATGGGGGCCATGACCATCTTCGTGGAAAATGTGGAGAACTTGAATCCAGCGGAACAAGAGCTTTTAATGGATTACATTGCAGAAGAACGCTCATCAGAAGAACCTCTGATTATTACCAGCTCATTGGCAAACCTGGCAGAGCTTGGTAAGAGCTCTTTGGTTTCAAATCTGGTCGACGAGCTTTCTGTGAATTGTTTTGAGGTGGATCGCGCGCCCCTGACGACTCAGGGTCTTAAAGAAGTCCTGGAGCTGTTTTTTATGAAAGATTCTCCTCTCGACGCCTAAAAGTTTATTCCTTGAAAATAACATGAGTGTCTGTGAGAATTTTTCTTATGGTCACTCATGATGAATATCTAATACCTTTTTTAACTCGGTCCCTGAATTCAAACTCTTACAAAGTCTTTTCTTTGGCGGGAGACGCCTCCAATCGTCGTTACTATCGCGTCGTTCTGGACCACCAATCCTGGGTTTTGATGAGATGGGAGCCTTTTCAACCAGACAACTATCCGTTCTTGAGTGTCCTTAATCATTTCGCAAAAAATGGCGTTCATGTTCCTCAAGTCATCGCGATGTCTCCAGAAGAAGGTTTGGTCCTTTTGGAGGATCTTGGCGACCTCACGTTAGAAAGAAAGTTCTGGGAAAGTCAGAATCAAGACGCGGCCTTTGATTTTTATCAAATGGCAATTGATGAGATAGTAAAAATCCATCATCCGGCGACTTTAAATAAATCCGATTGCACCGCTTTTAAAATCAAATTCGATACCGAAAAGTTTTTGTGGGAAATGAACTACGGAAAAGACAACCTGCTTTCAGGTGTTCTGAAGTTTCCGTTTAATCCAACCCTGGAAAAAGAAATCTCTGACATCTTTTTGGATATTTGCTCTCGCTTGGATCAAGAACCCAAAAGAATTGCCCATCGCGACTATCACTCACGCAATCTTATGATCAAGCTGGATCAGATGAGTGTCATTGACTTTCAAGACGCGCGGCTTGGCCCCATTCAATATGATTTAGTAAGCCTCATGAGAGACTCTTATGTCGATATGACCGATGTGATGGCCAAGAATCTGATCGACTACTATCTTGAAAGATCCAAAGAGTATCTTCCCAAAGATTTTTCAAGAGACCAGTTCGATCACATTTATGAATTGCAATCCATTCAGCGCTGCTTTAAAGCCTGCGGAAGTTTTGCCAGCTTTTATCATCTTCGCCAAGACCGCCGCTATTTAAAATACCTTTCGGGAACTCTCCGTCGTGTTTTAAAGGCGATTAACGAGTTTCCTGAATATAAGGTTTTTGCGGATGTATTAATTGATTCAGGTGCTTTGGAAAGAAAGTACGAAACACTATGAACGTCATGCTTCTTGCCGCTGGCGAGGGCACCCGTCTTCGCCCCTACACGCTGACTCTTCCTAAGCCAGCGATTCCTTTTTTAACCGTTCCCCTCGCGGCACATTCGTTAAGCTTCTTGCGCGGAAACAAAATCGAAAAGCTTGTCGTAAACACTTTTCATCTTCCCCAAAAAATCCACGAACTTTTCCACAATCTTCCGCTTCAGTCACAAAGTCTTCATTTCTCTAATGAGGTCGGTGAAATCCTGGGAAGCGGCGGTGGTTTGGGAAAAGCTCGCGAACACTTTCTGGGTGGCGGTGACTTCGTGATGATGAATGCTGATGAAGTCATTCTTCCCAAAGATGCTTTGATTCTCAAAAAGGCTTTAGAACATCACCACAAATCAGGGGCCCTTGCGACCTTAATGGTCATGGATCACCCCGACGTAGGAACTCATTTTGGCGGCGTGTGGGCTGATTCGAATAACAACGTTCTTGGTTTTGGTAAAACGCCTACTCCAGGAAGCCACAAGGGATGGCATTTTGTTGGTGTTCAGATTCTATCTGAACGAGTTTTTGATTATATTCCGTCATCTGGTGCATCGAATATTTTATATGACGCTTTGACGGTCGCGATTCAAAAAGGAGAACAAGTCCAAGCTTTTCCTTTTGAGTGCGCCTGGTTTGAAACTGGAAATCCCAAGGATTTTATTGAGGCCACACAGAAATGCCTACGTCATCTTTCTGAGGACGCAAACTCATTTCAAAAAGAAGCCCTAGTGCATACACTGAATGACTTTGCTTCTGAAGCTGCGAAAATTCAGAAGAAGGATTCTGGCTATTGGATGATCTCTGAAAGCGCCAAGATTGAGGATTCCGTCTTATGTGAAGGGATTTTGGTCGTAGGCCAGGGAGCCTCAGTTGGACAGAACTGCCTATTAAAAAATGTGATCGTCGCCCCGGGGATTGCGATTCCCGCAAACACCGAGGCGGCTGATTCTTTATTTTTGTAAAGCCAACTCCGCTTCCGAAAAGAAGGACTCTTGGCTTTCTTTCACTTTATATCGACGAGTCATCATCAAGAAAATACTGTCGGCAGCAACACCAATAGGCTCACCGTTATAGTTCTTCTGCATTCCCGCAAGGCTTGAGGGGTCACGATCAAGACCTACTTTATCCACACCAGCTCCAGCAGAAGCCAGTGATGAAGCGCCTCCATCATCAGAAGACGGGCCCGAACCCATACCAGATCCACCGCCTCCACCGCCCTCGTCAAAGCCACTGGCCGTAGTCAAAGCGCCCAGCTTTATGGCTTTCTCTTCAGCCTTTTTTGAAAGTTTTTTGGCATAGTCCATGGCGCTATCAATGGCGCCTTGAGGAAGACCTGCTGCGGCCATGGCGCCCGTGGAAGCAAAGTCTGAAACCTTGTAGGTTTTTCCGTCCGGAGATTTAATCGTTCCAGTTTTTGGATTGTAGATCCCGCTGCCTTCAAGTTTTTTAAGGTTGCTTGTTACCGCTTTAAACTGAGGATCTTTATTAAGTGGGTTGTTGGGATTGTTGAGATCATAAGGATCTACGTTTCCGGGTGTATATCCTAAACCATCTGTTTGAAATCCAGTGACTCCCGCGCCACTTGCCGAGCTTCCGTGTTCTTTCCCCTGAGCCATCGAAAGCAGCCCCATTCCAATCTGAATGGGTCCCATCACGCAACCATATGTCACCGTGGGCGGAGCGCAAGCGCTTGAAAGTAACATTGTACCAATACCAATATGCATCGCCCCT
>JANJTG010000468.1 GCA_024711265.1 Bdellovibrio sp.
GCACCCGTACTCGCAGGCCTCCGTCTCCACCTGGCCGTTCGAGCACCGCACCCGGGCCGTCTTGTCGGCGTTGCAGTTGAAGAGGTTGTACGTGCCCGCGGGGCAGCCGCAGGTGCTGGCCGACTTCGGCGACGTCGACGCCACGCTGCACGACGACGAGTACCCCGAGCCCTGCTGGTTCCAGAACGACGCGCTGTTGCCGCACGCGCCGGCGAAGGGCTCGTCGGAGGTCCCACCCCACGGGCTCGTGCCCGCCCCCAGCCGGACCTCGAAGTGCAGGTGCGGCCCGGAGCTGTTGCCCGAGCTCCCTGACCCACCGAGCCGGTCACCACACGACACCCGCGCGCCCTGCGCCGCGATGCCCGAGCCCGAGGTCATGTGCATGTAGATGCTGTTGTCTCCCCCGTGCGAGAGGATGACGTAGTTCCCCGCGCCGCCGCCGCAGGTCGAGCCGAGCGAGCCGTAGGGGCAGCCGTCATTCCGTTGCGCCACCGTGCCCTGCAGCGCGGCGAGCACGTCGGTGCCGACGCCGACCGAGATGTCCGTGCCCTTGTGCCCCGAGTAGCGGTTGGTGCCGCAGCGCCAGTCCTGGCCCGCGTGATCGCGGTACGCGCAGACGCGCACGTTCGTGTTCGGCACCGGCCAGAAGAGCTGGCCCGTGGGCGCCGCCACGGCGGCGAGCGACGTGAGCGCCACGAGCAGCCCGACGGCCTTCCCGCCGGCGCTCATCGCGCGTCCTCCCCGAGGCCCAGCTCCACGACGCGACGCCCATCGAAGGCGAAGAGCCCGCGGCGGCCCGCGGCGTCCGTCACCCACGCCGGCGAGCGGCCGGGCCCGAGGTTGCGCGCGCTGCCCCGCTCGAGGTCGAAGAGCACCAGCTCGTCGCGCCCGTAGCGCGCCGTGTAGAGCACCCGCGCCGCGTCGAGCCACGCCAGCTCACGATCCGGCACCGGCACGAAGTCGGCGGCCGAGCGCCCCGAAAGCTGACGCTCCCCCGCGTAGAGCGACGCGAGCCCCGAGGCCGTCGAGACGTTGAGCCGCGCCCCGCCCGGCCCGAGGAACGGCGCCTGCGCCGCGCACGGGCCCGGGAGCCGGCGGAGCTCCGTCGTCTTCAGCTCCAGCACCACCGGGCAGGCGTCGAAGCCGGGCTGCAGCGCCTCGAGCCCCGGCGCGTGCGCGAGGCCCACCTGCGCGCGATCGGGGGAGAGCCGCGGCTCGAGCACGTGCCGCGCGAGCACCGCCTCGGGGCCCCCCTCCAGCGCCCGCCGGCGCAGCACCAGGTCGTCGCCGAGGAAGAGCACCGCCCCGCCCGGCAGCAGCCCACCCCACAGCCCGCGCGCACCGAGCGGCTGCACGGCCCCGTCTTCGCGCACCAGGTAGAGCGGGCACGCCTGCGCGGCGTCCGTGTGCACGAGGCGGCGGCCGCAGACCACCGCGACGGCCCGGGACCCCTCGACCTCGACGCCCATCACCAGGCCCGGGAGCCGCACCTCGTGGTGCGCGCGCACCTGCGCCGGCACGAAGCCGCTCTGGCCCGTCGCCGCGCCGGGCACGACCTCCGCGCGCCACAGCGTCGCCCCCTCGAGATGGAAGTAGACCCCCGGGGCGGAGGCCGTGACGAGCGTGACGGCGAGGGCGGCGAACGTCATGGGAGGGACCGTGCCCGCGATGGGCCTCCCGACGCTAGCCCCGCCCGGCCGGGCCGTCACCCGTCGGTGACAGGGTGCACTCGTCTCCCCGCGGCGCTAGACGAAGCCCGTGATGGCCGACCCCCGCGAGTTCTGGAACCACCGCTACGGCCTCCCCGGCTGGGCCTACGGCACCGAGCCCAGCGCGCTGGTGCGCGAGGTCGCCCCCCGCCTCTCCGGGCCGGTGCTGTGCCTCGGCGAAGGCGAAGGCCGCAACGCCGTCTTCCTCGCCCAGCAGGGCCTCGACGTCACCGCGATGGATCTCTCCCCCGTCGCCCTCGAGAAGGCCCAGCGCCTCGCCGCCGAGCGCGGCGTCACCCTCAGCACCGTCGTTGGCGACCTCGCCGACTTCGACCTGGGCGAGGCCCGCTGGGGCGCCGTGGTGAGCGTGTGGGTGCACCTGCCGCCGTGGCTCCGCGAGAGGGTGCACCGGGGCATCGTGCGCGCGCTCAAGCCCGGCGGCCACGTGGTGCTCGAGGCCTACACGCCCCGGCAGCTCGCCTTCGACACCGGCGGCCCGAAGAGCGCCGAGCTCCTCTTCGAGCCCGAGGCGCTCCGCGCCGACTTCGCCGGCCTCGAGGTGTTGCGCTGCGAGGAGCTCGAGCGCGAGGTGCAGGAAGGCGAGTGGCACCGGGGCCGCAGCGCCGTGGTGCAGCTCGTCGCCCGGCGCTGAGGGCCCCGCGAAGGAACACCCCCGCTCGCCGCGGTGTCGGGAGTA
>JANJTG010000209.1 GCA_024711265.1 Bdellovibrio sp.
AGAGGCCCCTTTAAACCAAAGTTTAACGCACAAAAATCGGAAAAACCGACAGGTTCGCCTCGAGGACTCATCTACAAACCCAACTACATCTCGGCTCGGGAAAAAGAAGAAATTCTCAAGTACCTAAAAACGCTCTATCCCCTTTGGGAAATGCGCTACTCCAAGAACAATCCGCCGCCTGAAAATCAAAAACAGCGGCCGTTGTTACGACCTGTTTACTGGCTGGGGAATTGGCAATTTGCGTGTTTAAACTACTATCATCCCCCTAAAGGAATCTACAATCGGTGCGTTCAAGCCGAGGGGTATCCCCCCATCTTAGAATACCTAGTACAAAAGATTGAGGCCCTGGTTCACGAGAGCTATGAACCTCGAGACATCCCTCGCGGATGGCACTTGAACACCTGTTTAATCAATTACTATGGAAATCAAATTCAAGAAGACGGCAAACGTGTAGACTGCGCCCGGGTGGGAGAACACAAAGATTTCGAACCCGGCCCCGTCGCTTCTATTTCCTTTGGCGAGCGCGCCCTTTTTCAGTTTGTTTCCAGTCGCGGAACTGAGTCAAAATCCGATGTCGTTTTTCAGCAGTGGCTCGATGATAGCTGCTTGCAGATTTTTGGCTCTGATAAATTTAAAAAGCATCTCTTTCATCGCGTTCAGCGTGTCGACAAAAAAGAGGGACATCATTTTCCTCTGAACGAAATCAGCAACTTTGAAACTCGTCGGATTAATTTCACCTTCCGTTATGTTCCCACCGATCACGTTGTTCCCTTTGCTCGCCTTCCCGACGAAGCCAAAGAAGACGTTCGCGGTTATATGGAAAAACTGGCCGAACATTCATCCTTCTTCAAAGAGCAGCTCTAACTTCTCGCACGGCGCAACGCAAAAAGGCACGATGTACCTTCTTTAGAGGGCGGTGGGCCAGGTGGCTTTGAGGGTGGGGGGACCTTTTTGAGTCGTAAGACGAACTCGGAGGTTTTGGTTCAGCCAGCGCACGATCATTTCCTGTTCTGACGTGCTTAGTTCTGGATTGAGGAAACGGAAATCAAACTGCGACAAAGGCAAACTTAGATTCATCGTCTTTGTTTTTCCCTTCGCGTTTTCCACGCGCATCTCAACGGTGACAAAACTTGATTTTTTGCTGGGCTCTTGCACTTCAAATTGCACCTTGGAGCCCGCATCAAAGAAGCCTTTCCACTCCTCGTCCGTCAACTCCACTTCCAAAGAATGTTCGGTCATCTTGAATTCAGGAGAGTGCGAAAGAATGTATGCCTGAAAGAGCGTCGTCAAAGTGTGCCAATCATAGGGAATCGGCAACGTGCAATGCACCCCTTGAGGCAAATCCACTACGCGGATGTTTTTACTGTCGATCTTGATTTCTTTGTTCTGCAAAAGTTGCGAATTCAACTCGAAAGGAACCGCGGGATCCTGTTGAGTGGCATAGATCAGAACCGGCTGCTCCACTTGTTTATAATACTTCCAAAAATCATTCAGTCCCCAAAAATCAGCCCCATCCGTCATGCCCGGAGGAAGGCGCACACTCGACACATAAGACAAGCCCCCATGATAGGTGCGAGCAATTTCAGAAATCGTCTTAGTCAAAAATGCAAAACTCTCATAGGTCACAAGACTGGGAATCTTCTGGTCCAACCCTCGTAAACGCTGCCGCCCCCAGAAATCCACAAAAGCCGATTTCACGCCCCCTTGGGTCAGGCTCTCCATGGTTTTCTTCAAATCCACGACGGGACATAATGCCGTAAAGCTATTGATCAAGGCGCCCTGCTTGGGTGAGTTGTATTTATTGAGAAGAGAAGAAAACAGCACCCCCTGTCCTCCCAAACTCACCCCAAAAATATGCACACTTCCCACCAACTGCGATAGAGGCTCGGACGGGTCCGCCAGAAGACGCGCGACCAAAATATTTTGGATGCCCTCATCATACCCCCCGAACGAGAACTGACTGTTATTGGCGATGAAGTCGGCACTCGACATATTTTCAAGCATCAACACATTAAAGGGAGATTGTTCAAAGAGCATCATCAACCAGGCACGCTCAGGTTTAAAATCTTCGACGTTCGAAAAAATCCCCAGTCGCAAAATCACAAGAGGGCGACGCTTCATATCCCCCTTCAAACCCAAAAGTCCCTTCAACTTGATGTTTCCAGGAAGGTTCACAATCACACGGCGAAGAAAAGGATGCTCCTGAGGCGCATACTTCATCGTCATCATGCCCTTCATATTGGAGAAATATCCGTTGTCTCCTGTTTCAATCTCGCTTCGGCAGTCTTGGAAATACTTCTGCACCAACGCACCCTGCAACTGCGCCGAACTCTGTACCCGCGAGTCCTTCAGACGATCCGCCCAGACATCATTGGCACAGGCCGCACTCATCAGCTTGGCCTCACCTCGCGGCGTCCAGCTCAGAACGCTCTCAAGGATAAAGTTCAACGGCTCCGGATAACGCCCCGGGCTGTCCGTCATAAGAGGGGACTCCTCGGAGGGGAAGGTGATCCTCGAGCTATTAAACTGCTCTAGGAAGGCTCTTTGAGGACTCGCCGCAACAGCGGAAAAGGTCAGAAAAATAAGACTGATAGAGAGGACACAAGACCGAAGCATAGGCCCCATTGTGGTCAAAAAGAACCACTGAGTCATCTCCTTTTTCCGGAGTGACTTTGAGTTTTTACTTCATTAGACTTTTTCAGTCCAATCCGCGAAAAGCGGAGTACATACGTGATCTTAAGGAGACACAAATCATGGAACACAAGATAGAGCCCCTTTATTATGGGCCTCTTTTCAGAAATGCCATTCAGACTCTCGAAGAAGCCTCTAAAATCATCAATTGCGACCCCAACGTTCTTGAACGTTTGAAGCGTCCTCGTCGCTGCATCACAGTTTCTGTGCCTGTTCGCATGGATGATTACAGTGTGAAAGTTTTCACGGGATATCGTGTTCAATACTCTCCCACTTTAGGCCCTTACAAAGGTGGAATCCGTTATCATCAAAACGTCGACCTTTCTGAGGTTGTCGGTCTTGCTGCTTTGATGACTTTCAAAAACTCTGTTTTGGGTCTTCCTTTGGGTGGAGCTAAAGGTGGTATCACCGTAGATCCCACAAAACTTTCTCGCACAGAAAAACAAAACCTGACTCGTCGTTATGCTTCTGAAATTGGACCTTTCGTGGGACCAACGAAAGACATTCCTGCTCCGGACGTAGGCACAGATCCACAAACAATGGCGTGGTTCATGGACACTTACTCGCAAGAGCAAGGTGGCTTTGCTCAGCCGGGTGTTGTGACAGGAAAACCAGTGGAAATTGGTGGTTCTTTGGGACGTAACCATGCCACAGGTCTTGGTGTCGTCTATGTCGCCGAAAAAGCTTTCGAAGTATGTGGCATGTCCATGAAAGGCGCTTCCGTTGCCATTCAAGGTTTCGGCAACGTCGGCTCTTTCGCTGCAAAGTTTGCGCATGAGCGCGGTGCTCGCATCGTTGCAGTCAGCGACGTTTCGGGTGGTATCTTCAATGGCGATGGCCTGGATATCCCGGAAGTGATGGAGTACGTAAAAGCACACAAATTCTTGAAGGGTTATCCTAAAGCTCAACCTATCAGCAATGAAGAATTGCTTGAGGTGAAGTGTGATGCTCTTTTCCCTTGTGCTCTTGAAAACCAA
>JANJTG010000488.1 GCA_024711265.1 Bdellovibrio sp.
TCCCGCCACTCGTCCCGACTGCGCCGCCGCCACTTGCGCTTGATTGCTCCTGCCATGAACACCGCCTCCGTTGTTGAACCTGGAGGCGATTGTCCACGCCGATCATGCGACCGGGAACAACGCCGGGCAGTTACCGCTTACTCGCGAAGAACCTCTTCAACTTCATCGCCCCGTTCATCCAGGACGGTGCGCTCGCCCTCGACTGGGACGACGAGGTGATTGCAGGCAGCTGCCTGACCCATGACGGCGAATTGCGCCACGCCGGTGTGCGCCAGGCGCTCGGACTGATTTCGGAACAGGAGGTGGCGTAAATGGAAGGCATTGCAGCGCTCTATATTTTCATGCTGGCCGCGTTCACCGGCTACGAGGTGATCTCGCGGGTGCCGGTGATCCTGCACACGCCCTTGATGAGCGGTTCGAACTTCGTCCACGGCGTCGTGCTCGTCGGTGCGATGGTCGTGCTCGGGCACGCCGACCCGGAAGATCCAGTGCAGCTGGCGATCGGTTTTGTCGCGGTGTTTCTCGGTGCGGCCAACGCCGCCGGTGGCTACGTGGTGACCGAGCGCATGCTCGCGATGTTCAAGCCGGGCGGCAACAAGGCCGGAGGTGCGCGATGAGCACGCCGATCCAGTTCGTCTATTTCATCGTCGCGGTGGTCTTCATCCTCGGCCTGAAGGCGATGAGTTCGCCGGTCACCGCCCGCAAGGGCGTGGTGTGGGCGGGCTACGCGATGATCGCGGCCACGCTCGTCACCTTTCTTACTCCCGGCATGGAGAATTTCGGATTGATGGTCACCGCCATCGTCAGCGGCGGTGCGCTGGCGTGGTGGAGCGGAAAGACGGTCAAGATGACCGACATGCCGCAAATGGTCGCGATCTATAACGGCATGGGCGGCGGGGCCGCAGCCGCGATCGCGGCGCTCGAGTTCGCGCGCGGCGGGGCGCATGGTGCGCTGGCGTCGACGCTCGCGGTGCTCGGCGCGCTGATCGGTGCGGTGGCCTTTTCCGGGTCGTGCGTCGCGTTCGCCAAGCTGCAGGGGCTGATGACCAAGGCCTGGCGGCTGCCGGCGCAGAATGCGGTCAATCTCGCCCTTGCCGGCCTGGCCGTCGTGCTCGGCGCTTCCATCGTCCTCGGCGGTGCCGCGGCGCCGGCAACGGTGATCGCATTCTTCATCGTTGCGCTTGCCCTGGGGGCCATTCTCACCACGCCGATCGGCGGCGCCGACATGCCGGTGGTGATCTCGCTGCTGAACGCCTTCACCGGCCTGGCGGTCGGCTTCGAAGGCTTCGTGCTCGGCAACCCGGCGCTGATCGTCGCCGGCATCGTCGTCGGCGCCTCGGGCACGCTGCTCACCCAGCTGATGGCGAAGGCGATGAACCGCCCGATCCGGAACGTCATCTTCACTCCGATCACGGGCGCAGCGGCGGGCGGCGGTGCCGCGATCGAGGGGGCGATCAAGGAGCTGTCGGCCCTGGACGGCGCCTCGGTGATGCGGTACGCATCGAAAGTGGTGATCGTGCCGGGCTACGGCATGGCGGTCGCCGGCGCCCAGCACAAGGCGTGGGAAATGGCCCAACTGCTGGAGGAGGGCGGGGTCGAGGTGGTGTTCGCGATCCATCCGGTCGCTGGCCGCATGCCCGGCCACATGAACGTGCTGCTCGCGGAAGCGGGGGTGCCCTACGACAAGATCTTCGACCTCGAGGAGATCAACGCCGACTTCCCGCAGGCCGACGTGGCCCTGGTGATCGGCGCCAACGACGTCGTGAACCCGGTTGCGCGCACCGACAAGTCGAGTCCGATCTACGGCATGCCGATCCTCAACGTCGACATGGCGCAGAACGTGATCGTGGTCAAACGCGGTCAGGGAGCGGGCTACTCCGGGATCGAGAACGCATTGTTCTTCAAGGACAACTGCCGCATGCTGTACGGCAGTGCGCAGCAGATTATCGGCGAGGTCATCACCCACGTGAAGGCGCTGGAGGCCTGAGCAAGGGAGGGTTGGCTCTCGCATTTGTGGAGATCGCAGCATGACAACCTTGCTCCGAGCGATCCAGGCCGATATCACCACCCTCGCCGTCGATGCCATCGTCAACGCCGCGAACACCTCCCTGCTCGGCGGTGGCGGGGTCGATGGGGCGATCCACCGCGCCGCGGGGCCGGAGCTGCTCGCCGCCTGTCGCCTGCTCGGCGGCTGTCCGACCGGGGAGGCGCGCCTGACGCCGGGTTTTCGCCTGCCGGCGCGCTTCGTGATCCACACCGTTGGTCCGGTGTGGCACGGTGGCGGTGGCGGGGAGGCCGCGCTGCTCGCTTCCTGCTACCGGCATGCGGTCGAGCTCGCGGTCGCCGCCGGGGTGCGCTCGCTCGCCTTTCC
>JANJTG010000246.1 GCA_024711265.1 Bdellovibrio sp.
ATTCATTCGCTGGAGTCTTTAGCTTCTACTCAAGTTGAAGGATTTTTTCACGATCCCCTACAATCCACAAAAGGTCGCCCTTTTTAAGAACTTCGGTCGAGTCCGGATTTAGAATTCGTCGTCCAGCACGCTCAATCCCAACCACTAATCCGCGCGTGGACTCTCTCAAACCACACTCCCGAATCGTTTTATCAAGATACGGAGACGCCTCGCCGATAAGATATTGCTCTAGGCTGTACTCGGAGTGATTTTCTTCTTTAACCGCCTCAGAGGTATCAGGACCTTCAGATTCCATGAAAAGTTTGAATTTCAAAAGCTGCTCATCAGTCCCAATCACATGCACCTGATCAAAAGGCATCAGACATTCGTTGCGTCCCGGCGCCGTCAAACGACGACGCCCCCGCTCGATAAGAGCAATCGTTACTCCAAATTTTTCACGAATGGATAAGGCATGCAAAGGAACTCCGACATAACCTCCTTCTGCTGGCACAGTGAACTCCGTGATATGTGCGTCCCACGGCGCCAAGGCCCGGCTGCTTTTTCGCGCCTGTTTTTTTCGCACGTCATCGTGAAGATTGGATAGAAAACGATTTTCAAACCACTGATAGATGTCGCGCAGTCTTTGCGACAAAACGTATCCCACTACGACGACCATCCAAAGGGTGATCCCCACAGCCCACATCAGGGGCACAAACTGCGCCACCATAGCTCCTAAAAGTCCTACGGCCAGCATAATCCGCGACACTAAGAACACATAGTTATGACTGCCCTTCCCTTGCTCGACCATCAGGATTTCAAACTGTTTGGTCTTCCCAAAGGCCAGGGCCCACAAGAACGGAGCACTTAAAATCAAAGTTACACTCAAAGAAAGCAATTTTGCGGGACCTTCCTCCATCTGCCTTTCCAGCAAAAAAGGCAAAAAGACCCGCGCCATAAATAGAAAAATCGCGACAATCACAACCGAGTTCAAAAGCACTTTCACGATATAAGCTCGAACTTGCTCTCTCCACTCTTTATTTCCGGACATCGAAAAAGAAATCACGCTGTAAGTATCAAGAACCGAAATAACTTTGGCAGGTAGAATCTTTTCTAAAAACGCATACACTTTTTCTGAAGAACGCAACATATAAGGCGTCGTGAAGGCCGTGATAACTGAAACCGCCACAGCCAGGGGATACATTTTTTCACTAATCACCTTTAGATTCAGACCCAGCGTCGCGATGATAAAAGAAAACTCCCCAATCTGCGCCAGACTCATCCCGGACTGAACTGCTGTCTTTAAAGTCTGTCCCGCGAGAACCGACCCCAACGTCACACTGAAGGTTTTCCCGACGATCACAACCGCCGACAGAATTAAGACTTCCTTCCAATAAGTGGCAATAATGTGGGGATCAATTAACATCCCCACCGAAATAAAGAAGACCGCAGAAAATAAATTTTTAATGGGGGCCACCAAGTGGTGAATGCGCTCACCTTCAATGGTTTCCGCCAAAATAGATCCCATAATGAAGGCCCCCAAGGCCGACGAAAACCCCACAGTGGTCGCAAAGACCACCATTAAAAGGCAAAGACCGACGGCCACGACCAGGACTGTTTCTTCGGTCAGAAGCTTTTGAGTTCTTTTTAGGAAAGACGGAAGCATGAAAATGCCCGCCACAAACCAGATGGACAGAAAGAACGACAGCTTCACAATCGCACCCAGCATCTGAGTCCCCGCAAAATCCCGGGTTAAGGCCACCGTTGTGAGCAAAACCATCAATAAAACCGCGACCAGGTCTTCGATAACAAGAACCCCGAACACCATTCCCACAAACTTCAAGTTTTTAAATCCCAACTCTTCAATGGTGCGAATGATTATCGACGTCGACGAAATGGATAAAATTCCTCCCAAAAACAAACTGTCCATGGGAGACCACCCCAAAAGCCGTCCCGAGGTGTAACCAAAAACCATCATCAAGGAGATTTCCAAAATGGCCGTGAAACTGGCCGAGCCCCCCACTCGAAAAAGTTTTTTAAAACTGAACTCCAATCCCAAAGCAAAAAGCAGAAAGATCACGCCGATCTCGGCCCAAAGATGAATGCTCTCGGCTCCTACAATCGTTGGAAAAATGGAGGTCTTGGGCCCCACCAGAAATCCGGCAACCAGGTACCCCAAAACAATGGGTTGATTCATTCTTTTAAAAATAAGAGTCACCAGCCCGGCAGTTCCAAGAATGAGGGCTAAATCAGAGATCATTGAGGGTAAATTCTGCATCCCTCAAGTATGGCAAGACTTCAGAAAGGTCACAAACCAAAAATATGAGGACGATCTTTTAAAACGAAAAACGGCCCCCTCTTGGGAGCCGTCTTTAAAGTTCAAACTTGTAAGATCTTATTACTTCGCTTGAAGAGCCGCGTTAACAGCTGCCTCAGCATTTACAAGACCAGAGCCGTATTCATTAGCTGTATTTGGTCCCAAAGGTAGAGCCGTTTGCTTCAAGATTGTTTTAACTTGAGCGCCCGTCAAAGCCTTGTTCGCAGCCTTCATCAAAGCAACCACACCAGATACGTGAGGAGTTGCCATAGAAGTTCCATCAAACGCAGAGTAGTTAGTCGCTACAGTTTGCAAAGTCGCCTTCACAGCTTGACCAGCAGACATCTGAGATACGATTTGCTGTCCTACGGTTTGTTCAATCATGAACACAGCCACAGGAAGAACAGATCCATCTTCAGTCAAAGCACCTTGAATCAGACCAGGAGCGTTGTTGTAGATAACAACACCTGTTGCGCCCGCTTTAATTGCATTATCAACTTTTTCGCTGAATTTGATTTCACCGCGAGCGATCAAAGCGAACTTACCTTTAACGTTCACTTTCGCGAACTCTTCTGCTTTACCAAGACCCACGGCTACAAGCTCGTTCGTCTCAGGAGTCAAAACTTCTCTTGCACCTTGGAAAGTGGAAGAAGCCACTTTACCCGCTTTAGTACCGACTGTGATCTCAACAGAAGACTCACGACCCGTTCCTTGTGGGACAGAAGAAACAACTGCCACACCCGGAGCCACTACAGCCAACTCAGGACCCCATTGAGAGAAATCAGCCTTCTTAAGATTGATGTCGATAGCACCAACCGCAATCACTGTTGGAAGAGCTGCGGGATAAGAAACTTTAGGAGTTCCGCTATTTCCAGAAGCCGCTACGACAGTCACACCCGCTTTATCAGCTTTGTTGACAGCATCACGCTCTGCAGGAGTTGACCACATTCCACCCAAAGACATAGAGATCACGTCCACTTTTTGAGCGATACCCCAGTTGATACCTTGAGCGATCGCCACATTCGAGCAGCCTTGTTCAGAACAAACACGACCCGCCTAGATTTTTGCCGTTGGAGCAACACCTGTGAAACCAGATCTATCCATAACACCTGCGATTGTTCCCGCAACGTGAGTTCCGTGACCTACTTTATCAGTGTAGTCAGAACCATTAGAGTCACCTGTGAAGTCTTGTCCTTTTTCAAAGTTTGCTTTCAAAGAAGGATGTGCTTCGTCGATTCCAGTGTCTAGAACAAGAACGCGAGCTCCCGCACCTCTGTTAGACAAAGCCCAAGCTTCAGGAGCTTTAACAGCATGGATACCCCATGGAGTTTTTTGTCCCACTTTTTGTTGTTGAGATTGTTGAGCTTTCGCCAAGAAACCTTTTACTGGACGTGGAGCTTCGTGGAAAACTTCCTTTTCTACGTAAGCTACCGCAGGATTCGCCTTCAATTTTTCAATCTCAGCTTGATCTGCCGTGTTTACAATCAAAGTGTTCAAATTCTCAAGGCTGTCCTCAACCTGTCCGTCAACTTTTGCAAGTTCACTTGGTTGTCCGCCCAACTTGAAACCTTTCAGTGCATAAGACCCCTTCATCTTATACGCCATGTGTGCTGATTTGAATGCTTCTTTGTCCTTCATGATTACGATCACTCGCTCTGCTTGAGCGGCTGTCGCAAACAACACAGTCAGGATAAGTGCAAACACGTTGAGTTTCATTAAATCCCCCCATATCCATGGACTTCAACAATTGAAGTCCTCATGAGGAGGCACTTCATTTCAGGTTGAAAGATTTATCAAGTACTCTTTTGGAACCACTTGCACTTTTTTAATCAATGAAAAAAATGAAATTTTCTGTCATGGCCGCAGTAGTTCCAAAGTGGAACCCCAGTTCGATTTTAGGACCAGAACGAGCCAAACTATTAATAATGCTTATAGAACCCATCATTTATTTGAAATTATGCTGCCTAATATTAAATCAGCGCAAATAACGCCCAGTGTCTTCATTTTCTTGTTCCCAAGCATATTCAAGGCACTTAAGACCGCTCTTTTTTTAATAGGATCGAAGGCGCATTTTCAACTTTAAAACGGTCCATAACATCTCAAAACTATCGCGCACAATATGGACTCGCGAAGCTTCTTGATGTTGCCAACGAATGGGTATCTCTCGCACTCGTCGTTTTTTTTGCAACAGAAAAAGAATCAACTCAACATCCCACGCAAAGCGCGTGACCTGCAAATAAGGCAAGACTTCAGATCGAAAAAACAAATCATTCTTCAGAAGTTTAAATCCACATTGTGTATCATTAAAAGGAAGTCCCACAAGAAGACGCAATATTTTATTAAAGCTCTTTCCCATACTCTGACGAAGCCAGTGTTGTCGAACCACGATATCACTCTGAGGAAGCGCCCGCGAGCCCATCGCAAGTTCACACTCACCACTAACTCCCCACAGCTTTTCCAACTCGTCCCAAGGAGTTGCCATATCAGCATCCGCAATCAAGACCCATTCACCAGATGCTTGACGAATCCCCTCGTGAACGGCCGCTCCCTTACCTTGATTCGTTTTAAGCCCGCATAAACGCAGGGTCGGCCATGAATTCTGCAACTTCCGGACAACTAAAGACGTTTGATCTTTTGAACCATCATCCACAACAAGAACCTCCGTGACGGACCACGGGGTTCCTGTACGCTGGGAGTATTTCTGCAAAAACTCCAAAGTCCTCGGCAAACGTTCTTCTTCATTATAGGCCGGGATCACCACAGAAATTGTGTTCATCAATGCCCCTGATCCTGGGAAGATTTTTTCACGATGGAGGCTCCCACAGGTAAAAAGAAACTCAAAGGACTAGTAAAGAAACGCCCCACGACAGCCTTACGAATCGCGCGGCGCTGAGGTGGATTGATCCCCCGCGCTTTGATCGCCACCAATAAAGCCATTCCAAAACTCACTCCCACATTCACGGCGCCGATAAAGAAAATACCTATCACCGCCCGCCAGAAATCCCAGGTCTTTAAAAAGGTCGTCCCCAAAACAGGCAAAGCGCCAGCTAAAGTCCCTGACGATAAAGTCACGTGTCTGATATCCAAAGGAATCCCCATGAATTTCATAATCTCAGGCACCATCCCTAACAACAGCCCCAAAGAAATATTCCCAAGCAGACCCGACATATTCTTCTCTAAAAAGACGGCAATGTTGCGTGCGCCTCGTTTGCCAAAAATAGCCCGAAGCCCTGGACTGCGCGAAAGCGTTTTACGTAAAGAGTTAAGAGCAAACCAGTTGTCTCCCCAGCCTGCAAAAATACTAGAACACCATAACAAAATCCCGGTGAAGGCCGCATAGATCAGCGCTGGCCCCAAAATATCGACGGACTGATAAGCGCTGTGAGCTTTCGTTTCTCCCATCAGATGATTTCCAAAAAGAAGAAAGAACACAGTATCTATAAAGATCACTGTGGGAACGACAAAAAGAACGTTCCCTAAAATCGACGCCACTTGCGATCGAATCAGATGAACGATCTCACTGACTAGATCCTCCATGCCTTGAGTGCTGTCCACATCTTGCATTTTCGCCGCCAATGCGGGCGCTGTCATCGCGGGCTGTTTGGTGCCTAAGGTGAATCCGGCTAAATGAATCGCGACAAAACTCAAAGCATAGTTCAAAGACGCCAAAAAACCTTCCGCGAAACCCGAAAGTCCCAAACTCAAGATCCCGACTTTCACATAGACCGTGATCGCGGTGATCGCGCCTCCACCTCCGGCCGCTTGAAGCATATGACGATACTCTTCTTTGGTGCGTGTGATATAGTGCTCGCCGGTCTCGGCCGCCCGTTCAACAACCTTGCGGGCAAATAAAGAGATGTTCTGCGAAAACAAAGACGTAATACTGCGCAGCTCCTGATTTTCTTCAACCAGCTTAGATAAAAAGCTTGTCACCTTTTTACTGTCCACTCGCTCGGTTAATAAAATTTCCAAAAGACTGTCGATCCGCTGAAGATAGGTGCGTAGGCGCATCATCTGAAAGACCAAATCAATACTGACGCCGTACTCGTCCAGATGTTTATGAACCTGCACCAACTCTTGACGGCATTCCCACACGATCATGCGAAAGCGCGAGGCTTTTTCCAAGGTTTGAGTTTTATCTCCGGAATGATAGGAGTTTAAAAACTCTTCCAAACCTCGCACCATGGAAAAAAAAGCTGAGTCCCGAAACGAGGGCTTGTCCAAACGATACCGAATTGCGGGAGCCAAGCCAATCGCACGCACCTGAATCACCAAATAAACCAAAGCATCTTCCAGATCCGCGCCAAGACGGTTCCACTCTTGCTCCTCTGGGGCGACTTCGTAATAGAATAACTCCACCAATTTATCGAATGTGACGTTATCAATGGATGCCAGCCACAAAGGATCGTCTTTATCTGGAAACAAAGCCCAAAACAAATAACCCAATTCATGATCCAAGGGAGGTGTGGGAAGAACCTTCATCATGAAACGGTCCACCATTTCACTCCACAGCCCGAGCTCTTTCGGAAGCCCCGTTTCAGTGAATAACTCCAATCCGCTCACTTCCCGAACGACGGTTCTCAGAATAACGGCAACGTCTTTTTTCCAGTTCGGGTTTCGATCTAAGACCAAAAGAAAGAACCGCAATCGAGTGACCGGCAAACGTCCCGTTTCCCTCTCCAAATGCGAATCAACGGATCCTTCATATCGGATCCACTGAAGAACCCTTACCAACCACTGAAGTTTGTCCTCCAGTTGTCTGTTTTCTTTTGCAGTTGCTAACAAAACGTCCAAGTCACTATGAACTTTACCACGCTGTTTATACTGAATAAGTCGATACCGGAAGGCCTTGATTTTTTTAAGCATTAACGAATTTTAAAAGGTACGGCCTTACTTTTGGTAGAAGCAATGCGGCATGAATGACGCATCTGCACCGCCAAAAGTAAGGCCGTACCTTTGAGGAGGGGTTGGAGCAACAATTCGTGGCATTCCATGTAAAAGACCCTCCGTGTTAGAACCTTCAGCATGACACGATATCTATTCGCAATTCTAATTTCGATCTTTTCAATTACGGCGTGGTCCGAGACTCCTTTTGGAAATTTTCAAGGTCTCGATGTGGTCTCTGGGAAAGAGTATCAAATCACATTCCCTTCCGAAAAGAAGGCGACGATTCTAGTTTTTATTTCAGCCAAATGCCCCTGTTCTGCAAGTCATGAGGTTTTGTTAAAGGATCTAAGTTCTGAATATAAAGAGTATGCCTTTTATGGTGTTCACTCGAATTCCGACGAAGATCTGGAGATCACTAAAAAGCATTTTTCTGAAATCCAGCTCCCCTTTCCCGTTCTGCAAGATCAAAAAAATTTTCTAGCAAATAAATTAGGAGCTCTTAAAACACCCCATGCTTTCGTCCTCAATAATAACGGCGAAGTGATCTACCATGGAGGAGTCACGGACAGTCACGTTGGCCCGTCGGCGAAAAGACATTTTTTGAAAGACGTTCTTGAAGATCTTCGCGCTGGAAAAACACCTCGTCACAAAGAGGGTCGGGCTTTAGGTTGCTACATCCAAAGAGAAGAGGACTAACATGAACTTTTTTTTAGCGATTCTTATCTCTCTCTTTTCTTTTGCGTGCGCTCGCCCCGACTATATTTCTCAAGCCGAGTGGGATCAGCAAAATAAACCGGCGAATACGGACGTCTGCCAATGGAAGCTTGTTAACCTTGATGCCTGCGCCCATGTTCAGTGGCTCCGTCCACCAACCAGCTCCGAACCCGCAGAACTGATGATCGAACTGGCGGGGACAATTCCTGAAGACACGACTCTTTCTGCTTTGTTATGGATGCCCTCAATGGGGCACGGTTCCGCCCCGGTTCAAGTTGAGCGTCTTTCTGCCTCTCAATATCGCATTACTAAAATCTATTTCATCATGCCCGGCGACTGGGAAGTCCGCATATCCATTAAAAATCCAAATCAAGTCTTGGATCAACTCACGATCCCTCTGATGGTCCCATGAAAATAGCTGTTTATCTTCTTTTCTTTCTTTTTCATACATCGACCTGGGCCGCTAGTTGCTGCGGAGGAGGGTTCTCGATTCCAGCGCTCATTCTCGGCGACGATAAGGCGCAACTGACCAGCACCTACTCCTATTCGCAAGTGAGTGACGATGTGTTAGATAACGAAAAGTGGCTGCGTCGCCATGACGACAATCTCACTCAAAGCTTGAAGCTCGAAGGCGCCCTCCTTATTTCCGATGAATCCCAAGTGGGACTTTCCCTCCCTCTCATCACAAAGTCGGCACAAAATGCACAGAGCGCGGGCGGCGTGGGAGACCTCTCCCTTTATTTCGGGCACGAAAGTTTTCCCGAAAAAAGCTATTCTTCTTGGCGCCCCAAAGGAGTGACGTTCTTACAACTGACACTTCCAACCAGTCCTTCAATTTATGATTCTTCGACGATGACCTCCACGGACATCCGAGGACGAGGTTTCTATTCCTTGGGGGCCGGAGTCGCCCTGCTTAAAGCCTGGAAAGTGTGGGACTTCAATTTAAGCGCCGAAATACATCGCGCTTTCTCGCGAGAAGTTTCAAATGTCTCTTACGGAGGAAACATCGAAGTGAAGCCCGGCTGGGGCACGTCTCAGACATTGGGTGCCGGATGGAACTATGGAGATCTCCGTCTGGGGGGCTCTTTGGCCTTTCTTTATGAGGACCCCATTCAAATTCGTGGCAGCACGAATTCAGATGGTTCCCCACAAAAGAATTTTACTTTAGGTTTATCGGGAAGTTATATGGTCAACATGGAATCCGCTGTCACCGTCAGCTACAGCGATCAAAGTTTGATCGGCGCTCCCGTCAATTCAAGTTTATCTAAAACAATCAATTTAAGCTACCAACAGCGGTGGCCTCGATAGGAGATTCTATGAAACTTTTTGCTCAACTTCTTTTTGCACTTTCATTGGCATTTACTGCAAACTCTTTCGCTTGTGGAAATGGCTCCCATGGCGGTGGCGACCATAGCGGTGGGAATCATGGTCAACATGGTGGCGGCAGCCATCAAGGCGAACATCAGAAGCTTTGCCCGATCTACTTTAAGACAGCGGACGTTTGTGCTCAAGTAGAGTTCACAAAAGGCCCCTTTGATGGAACAGAATCACAGTTCCTCGTGAAGTTCTTCGATCACAAATCCGCTCACGGCGAGCATGTGATGGTGGATCCACAAAATTTGAAGATTGATCTTTGGATGTACATGGGAAATCACGGTGGCCATGGGTCCGCACCCGTTAAAGTTGTGAAACAAGACCAAGGGGTCTACTATGTATCAGAAGTTTATTTCGTGATGCCAGGTCGCTGGAATGTTCGCTTCTTTGTTAACGGAGAACAAAGCGATCTTCTTGTGGACGTAAAACCTTAAACGTCCAAACAGTAATACGGAATTTCAACAATGGCACGAATCCCTTTTCGTGCCATGATTGCGGCCATGACCGCGCGCACACCCGTGATATTTTTTCCTTTGCAACCGATTAATTGCCCCAAACACTTCTGATCACACTCTACCTTGTACACGGTGGTCTTATCCCCGGTGGAATAAGATACCACCACGGAATCCGGAAGATCCACAAGCCCACGAACAAGTCGTTCGAGCAACTCTCGCCCCTCCTCTCGAACTCGACCTTCATCAAGAGGTGCTTTAGCTTCAGGTCTTTTTCGGATGATCTTTATATCATTAGGGCTAGACATTTAACTTCACTCCATCAATATGCTATTTAACATTTCGGCATTGTAATGGGATCGCTACAGGCAATATTTAAACAAGCCGGTATTTTTTAACTGAGTGTTCATCGAATCATTCGGGCGCGTCCGTTGTGACTCTGCGGACTGTATAATCATAAGTCACTTTTTTTAGATATTGCACTCGACCTCCCCGTAGAGGAATCCGAACACCTATTCATTCAAAGACTTTTTCATATTATCTGAAAAGGATCTCGACACTTTCATTTGAAATCCTCTCGGGGTGATAGAAATCAAATACGAATTTCCATTTTTAATTTTCGAACTTCTGACTGGTTTTTAGTCAGAGCCAAAGAGTAGACATTATGGTGAACTTCCTAAAAGATTTCGACGCGATATAAATATGAATCAGTTCAAAGACTTAACCTCACATCCTCACTCAACTTAACAAACACAATTTGTTGGTATCACTCTTGCCTCTTAGGAAGTTGTGGAGGCACTTATGAAATCAATGCTTGGATACACCCTGGCTTTGACAACATTGATTCTCACAGCTTGCGATCAAAAACTTCGTTTCGGCGAACTGGGTTCCAACCAGAAAGCCGAAGCCATCATTCCCATCGAAGACATCCCCTCGGTTCCGGTCTATAAAAAGACTTCGGGAACGTGTTCTGCCGATAGCTCGACATCTGTTGTCTCTTGCTTAAAGTGTGAAGTCCCACCTCTTCCTCCCGTCGAACCACCTATGTCCCTTAAAGCACGGCAGCTTCTGCAAATCATGAGCACGGCCTGCGGAGTGTATAATAAGTCTTACGGGAGTTCTTACGTGGCCCCCGACGCCGCCACTCATCTTGCAAAACTCAATCGCTGTTCTCCGTCTCTCTATAAAGACTCTGCTCCGACAACACAACAGGCGGATCTTATCAGTCGTTTAATCAGCCAAGATGCTTCACTTTTAAATAAGATGTTTGGAGGACTGTGGTATCAACCTCCTTACTCGGATAACTTTGAAACTTATTTCGGCCTTGAGGTTGGCGAAGCGGCGCAAGTTTTCTGTATGCAAAGTTCTTCCAATGTCTCAGGAGGCCTTTATCCCGCTTCATATTGGCAAGACAGCCAAGATTTTAACTACAAGCTGCCTGCGGAGTATGTTGCGGCCAATGGTTATCGCGATGGCCTTAAATCCTGCATCCCTGAAAGTCAGAACAATCCCTGGGCCCCCTCCGGACCTGCGGCGACCCAAAAAACTTGCATATTTGAAACTCTCACTGGTGAGGCCGGGGCGGAAATTACGACCCAAGTGAGCTCTTGGCTGGCTCAAGGTTACACCGTCGGAGCGGACGTTAAAAACCAAGGTCTTTGCTTGAGCATTTCGAAAATCGATCAAATAAGTATGTCTCAAGGTGAGATTTCTGTCGGTGCCTACAAATGCCAGTAAACAAGAAAACAGGGGTCACCCCCCTCCCGGGGATGATTTCGATCACATTGCAACCCCTGATTTTCATTAGCAAAACATGAACATTACAATAATTTAAACTTTAAATCCTTCATATTCCTTCTCGCCCACCGATATTACATGGGACCCAATGTACATTACAAATATAAAGGAATATTCATGTTTGCAAAGTTCAACCTAAAGACCAAGCTTCTCCTGTTATGCGCCCTTCTCTCTTCCATCACTGTTGCAGTGGGTGTAACCGGATTTATGTCTCTTAAAAAGGTGGGCCAAGAGTATGACTTCGTCGTCAGCAAAGTGGCCCCAAAGACCAGCTACGCTTCTCGCATGTTGATGAACTACAGAAAACTTCGCGTGAACGTGACCACCTTGGGATTAACTGGAATTTCCGCTAAAGACGGCGAACAAGGTATTCGCATTGCGAAGGAAGCTATTGCAGACTACGAAAAAGATAACAAAGAATACGTGGATCTTAAATTCGTTCCTGGTCAAAAAGAGCTTTACGACAAAGTGGACGTCGCTTGGCAGGACTTTAAGAAGACCACAGACTCCATCATTTCCCTTTATCAATCAGGAACGGCTGAAGATAAAGAAAAGATGTTAAAGATTTTATTTACTGATTGTCCCGATAAAGCGGTGACCTACACAGCCGCTATCAATGCTCTTTTGAAGTTTCACGAGACTGTGATGAAGGATAAGGCCGACAATGCCCTTGAGATTGCTGAACAAGCAAACACGTTCACCCTCGCTATCATTATTGGTGGCGTTCTTTTTGCGCTGACCTTCGGCTTCTTCTTTGCCAACTCGCTGGCAAAATCCTTACAGCGTATTAGTGAGTCCGTTAAATTGGCCGCCGAGCAAACTTCCACTGGAGGATCTCAGCTTGCCGCCGCCAGCGTGCAACTTTCAGCGGGTTCCACTGAAGCCGCTGCTTCACTTGAAGAGACCGTCGCCTCTATCGAAGAACTTTCCAGCATGGTGAAGTTGAACACCGGACATGCTCAAGAAGCAAACAGCCTTTCACAGAAATCGCGTGAATCCGCAGAAAAAGGCGAAGTTGAGATTTCAAAATTAATCTCCTCAATGTCTGACATAGCAAGTGGCTCAAAGAAAATTGAAGAGATCATCAACGTCATTGATGATATTGCTTTCCAAACCAATCTTCTTGCCTTGAATGCAGCCG
Source organism: Bdellovibrio sp. (assembly GCA_024711265.1). Classification (GTDB taxonomy): domain Bacteria; phylum Bdellovibrionota; class Bdellovibrionia; order Bdellovibrionales; family Bdellovibrionaceae; genus Bdellovibrio. The sequence continues at coordinate 12,659 of JANJTG010000246.1, forward strand.
TTGAAGCGGCCCGTGCTGGCGAGCAAGGAAAAGGTTTTGCGGTTGTCGCCGAAGCGGTTCGTTCATTGGCACAAAGAAGTGCCCTTGCCGCCAAAGACATTTCAGCTTTGATCACGGAAAATGTTTCTAAGAGTGAAAATGGCGCTAAGATTGCGAGCGAAAGTGGGATTGTTCTTAAGGATATTCTCGTTGCCGTCAAGAAGGTCGCGGACCTCAACGGAGAAATAGCAACGGGAAGCCAAGAACAAGCCAATGGCCTTGAACAAATCACCAAAGCCATGAATCAGCTTGATCAGGCGACTCAAGGAAACGCCGCTTCTTCCGAAGAAGTCGCTGCTTCCTCTGAAGAGATGTCTCAGCAAGCAAATGCCTTGTCCGAGTTGGTCGAAGAACTTCAACAAATTGTCCAAGGAGCAAAACATAAAACAGAGACGGCCGCCTGGGCCGCTCCGGTCAAAACGATCAAACCAAATAGCAAACACAACTCTGCGGCGGTCATTCCCTTTGGTAATGACTCCGCACCGGGACGAAAAATCGGTGACGTTTCTGGTTTCTAGATAAGACCTGCAAGATTTTTAAATAGCGGGCTTTTAAAAATCTTGCAGTCCTAAAAGTTCTTTGCAAATTTCCATCTGGCGATCAATCTCTGCGATCGCCTTATTGAGTTTCAAAAGCTCTCTGTCATCCAGATCAACCTCCAAAGAGGCCAATACGATCGGATGTTTTTTAAGCCACTGCCCCTGGCGAGACGCGTAGGTCTCGGGAACTCCAGAGCGCAATGCTGCCAAGCGAGCGTCACGATCTTTAAGATACTCAACAATAAATTTCAACGTCTCAAGTGTCAGGATCTTCCTGTGGGCTTTCAGTCGCGACGAAAACCCCATCTGTCTGATTCTCATATTTACTCTCTCACAATCCGTCGTTACGCATGACATTCATCATATCCGCATCGAAATAGATTTGCACCCATATACCTTTTGTCATAGTCATTTAAATATGAATACATCAGACGCAATTACCAACGCCAGCTCAGAATCTGACAAAATAATGAATCCTCCCGGCAGTCTCCTTATGTGGCTTTTAGTCATCATGGAAGTCTTCATGTTCGGGGCTCTTTTAACCATCATCGCAAGATTCAGATATCTGAATTTGACCTCCTTCAAAGAGGAAAGTGTTCATTTGAATCTTCAAGACGGGATCTTATTCACCCTCGCCCTTCTTATCAGTGGATTCCTTGCGGCCGAAGGGGTGCGCCTCTTTTTTGAAAAACAAAATAAAAAAAGCCTGCTCTATTTTATTTTCAGTTCGTTGTTTGGGCTTGGGTTTATTATCTTAAAGCTTTCAGATTTCTTTCACAAAAGTGACCTAGGTCTTACCATCGTTAAAAACGATTTTTGGCAATACTATTGGCTGTTGATGGGATTTCACTTCCTTCATGTCTTGGTCGGCGTTTTCATTCTTTTTTCGATTGTTTTTGGAATCTATAAAAACAATATCACAGACCCTGAGTTCTCCGTTCGCGGCGGCGTTCTTTTCTGGCATATGTGCGACATTATTTGGCTGATTATTTTGCCACTCTACTACATCGGAGGAGTCTCTGCATGAATAAGTTGATCTTTGGACTTCTCTTAAGTCTTCTGGCTGTGGGTTTCATGTTCCCTTCACTTAAATTCGCTTTATTTTTGGCACTGATCAAAGTTCTATTGGTGGTCTATTTCTATATGGAATTACGTCACGCCCATGTCGCCTGGAAGTTTGTGATGACGGGACTGGTGCTGGCAACGTTTGGAGGCGTATTACTTTATTAATGAATACGTTAATTCACGACTCCAAGCACCTGACTTGTATTATTCCCACCAAGCCAGTTCACACTGCTGCCATTTAAATGAATGGCCTTACCTCCAGCGCCGGGTGCTACGACTGTGTAAGACGTGTATTGATCATTGCTTGCAGTACCTCCAGATCTACCGAATCCACCGCCCCCACCAGCACCACCATAAGCTCCTGCATTTCCACCCGCCTCCGTAC
>JANJTG010000063.1 GCA_024711265.1 Bdellovibrio sp.
GTGGTTTTGGGAGGGTGGCTCCCAGTTTGTGGAGGCTATCAGAGAAGGCGTTCTTGGCGAGCGCATTCATCGGAGAACCGTGACCCACAAAGAGCACAGGCATTTGTTGTGACATAAAGGATTAGCCTTTCTTTTCGATAGGCTTGTTGGCTTCGATCTTGATGATCAAAGTCACTTCATCGCCTACTACGGGGCCAGCTTCAACAGCTTTGCTCCAAGTCAAACCGAAATCTTTGCGATTGATTTTTCCTGTCGCAGAGAAAGCCACCTTGTGATTTCCAAAAGGGTCGTTGACGTCACCTAGATATTTTACGTCCAAAGTGACTTCTTTAGTTACACCTTTCAAAGTCAAATCGCCAACAAGTTTCAGATTTTCAGCAGAGCCGACGACCTTTTTTGTGACAAAAGTCATTTTTGGATTCTTGGCGACATCAAAAAAGTCAGGACTTTTCAAGTGATCATCGCGGTCCTTGTTGTCCGTATCAATCGAGGCGACATCGACATTGAGATTGGCTTTTGATTTATCCAACTTCTTATCGATCGTAATGGCGCCATCAAACGCAGTGAAGCGTCCTTCCACCGTTGCGATCACTAAGTGAGGGATTTCAAAACCGATTTTAGAGTGGGCACCGTCGATTTTATAAGAGCCTTCGGGGATGGCTTTTCCGGCAAAGGCGGATACGCTAGCCAAGGTCACAAGGGCGCTTAATATTAACTTTTTCATTTGGGATTCTCCTTTTATGTTGTTTTCCACCCCTGCAGTATCGTCGGAATTAGATTATTGCGTAAGGTGACATATTTGAGATAGACTGTTTCACATATGGAACAATTAGATTTGAATCAAATACGCACATTTGTGAGGCTTGTTCAGGCGGGGAGCTTTACCAAGGCTGCGGAGCTGCTGCGTCAGCCCAAGTCGCGAGTCAGTCGACGCTTGTCAGCCTTGGAAAAGGAATTAGGGGTGCAACTCATTTATCGAACCACGCGCCAGTTTCAACTGACCGAAATGGGACGGGTTTATTATGAGAGGGCTCAAGGGTTGATTGAAGGATTGGAAAGCCTCTCCACGGAGGTCAGTGAGGCCACGGCAGAAGTTTCAGGTTTGATTAAGATCACGGCGTCGGATGACATGGGTGTTAAGCAATTGCCTTTGATTCTGGATGAGTTTTCAAAGCAGTACCCTCAGGTAAGATTCGAGCTCCTTCTTACCCAAGCGTATGTCGATTTGGTGAAAGAGTCTGTGGATGTGGCGGTTCGCATTGGCATATTGAAAGACAGTTCTTTGCGCGTTCGGAAGGTGGGGATCGTGAAGAATATTTTTGTCGCGACGCCTGGATTTCTAGAGCGTTATCGTCAATGGGAAGATCTGTCCCAGTTTAGTTCCTTGCCTTTTGTGGGGCTTACGGTGATGCCAAAGCTGGAGGTTTTCCGAGGAGCTGAGGGGAAGAAGATGACTCTGAAACCCAATTTGGTCTGCACCGCGAATAATCCAGCAATGCTGGTTGAGATGGCTTTGTTGGGAAAGGGAGTTGCCTTTGTTCCTGAGTTTCTGTGTGTGGATCATTTAAGATCCGGCCGTCTGGTGCATATTTATAAAAGTTTGCGAGGGAATGAGGTGCCCGTCAGTATTGTAACTCCCGAACAAAAAGAGGTTTCGTTGAAGGTGAAAAAGTTCAGCGAGTTTGCGGCGAAAAGATTAAAAGAAATCTTGGCGCAGAGTTAAAACAGACTTAGGAGGATTTTATAAAGGCCGACGTATTCAAAACGGAAAAGACTCCAGATCGTCCCGCACCACGCAAAAGCCAGAAGAGTCATCATCACCAACTGAGGGAGATGAGCCAGGCTGAGTTGCCCTTGTGAACGATTGAGCAAATCGTCAATGTGGCCCCGCTCTTGGTTTTCTTTGAATTTTCTGGCCAAACCTTGGGCCAAGGCAATCCGTTGAGGCATTTCGAGTTTATAAAAATGCACACCCACCAGCATGCGTGATTCAGATATATTTTCTAAGCGTGTGACAATTCCATAGCAGGCCATTTGTTTGGAGCCCGGAGGAGTGAATTGAATTTTCACGACCTCTCCCAGAAGTGGGCACAGGTCATCGGGGGCCGTGAAGGCCAGTCCTGTCAAAGAAACATTTTTAATTTCAGTGCCTTCTTCCCACGGAATTTGTTTGGGACCCGCCACACGGACTAAGCTGTCATCCTCTGTGTTCAGAATGTAACGTGGAGATCTGCCATGATAGCGAGCAAGACTGGTCATACTGGTCTTTTCGGTTGGTCAGGCCTCTCGCTTAAGGACACATTGTGAATCATTTTGAGACTAAAGCTTAAAAGTGCCGCCAGCCTTTGAATTCCGTGATTTCTTTTTTTCCATCGGCGTGAGTGAGAAAAACGCCGGGGGATTCCGTGTATTGCCCTACCAAGTGCCAGCCAGGGAAGATGTCGTAGTCGTCTGGCGAGATGGCAAGAAGAAGTTCAAAATCTTCTCCTCCCCAAAGCGCGAATTCTTCTACGGGAATCCCCAGATCTAGTGACATTTTCGAGGTGTCCGCATGAATGGGAAGATTTTCCGCAAAAATATGAAGTCCCAAGGGATGAGGGCAAAGTTGAAGGGCGTCGTTGATAAGTCCATCGCTACAGTCCATCAGTGCATGCACTTTGTTGTGACGCTCTTGCAAGCCAGAAACCAAATCCAGACGGGGGAGAGGGCGCAGATGTTTTTTCTTCGCCTCTTCATAGCCATCTTTCTTTTTGGTGAGAGCAAGCAATCCAGTGTGAGACAGGCCCAGAGGACCGCTGCTAAGCAGGAGGTCTCCCGATTGTACGCCTTTGCGGGTCAGGGGTTTTTCAACGGATCCATGCATGCTGACGTCGATAACCAGCTTGTCCTGAGTGGCTGATAAGTCCCCGCCAACGACTTCACATTGATATTCATCGCCCAAAGTGCTCATGCCTTTATAGAAATCGTCAAGCCAAGATTCGTTTATTTTTTCAGGTAGTGCCAGTGAAACCTGGGCAAAATGAGGTTGGGCTCCCATAGCGGCAATATCACTGAGATTGACCGACAAGGCTTTGTGCCCCAGATCGAAAGCACTCGCATAGTCTAGTTTAAAGTGAATATCTTCAACCATCATATCTTGGCAAATCACTGAATATCCAGGGAAGTTCTTAAAGACGAAAGCGTCATCCCCCAGCGGTACGACGGTGTGTTCGTTTTGACGCTGGACCCGATAGCGAATCATCTGAATAAGCGACCATTCTTTCGGAGTATTTTGCATGCCATTTTCCCTGAGAAGACATTGCTAAAAAATTGGCTTTATTGTGAAATAGCTAGACGAGGAGTCAAGGAGGATTCTTTGAATACGTCAAAAGTGGCTTCGCCGAAAAGAACATCTAAAAAGAAATCGACAAGAAAGCCCAAGGTTGTCGAACATCCTTTGTCATCTGAAAGTCTTTTCAGCAGTCGAGAGATCGGATGGTTGAATTTCAATCGTCGTGTATTGACGGAAGCTGAAGATATTCGCAATCCTCTTTTGGAGAGAGTGAAGTTTCTAAGTATTTCTAGTTCCAACTTGGACGAATTCTTTATGAAACGTGTGGGAGGTTTGAAGCGCCATGTGGCGTATGGCATTTCTCCGAAGTCGTCGGATGGCAAAACACCGCTGCATCAACTTCAAGAGATTCGTCAATTTGTGAACCCCATGTTAAAAGATCAGGCTCACTGTTATTACAAGTCACTCAAGCCCGCCCTTGAAAAAGAAGGTGTTTTTCTTCTTACTTGGAAAGAACTGACGGAAAAAGAAAGAGACCTGGTCAAAAAATACTACAACAAAAATGTTTTCCCTGTTTTGACACCTCTGTCGGTGGACCCGGGGCATCCGTTTCCTTTCATTTCAAATCTGTCGATTTCTCTGGGGGTGACTTTAAAGCACCCCAACAACGAAGATAAGCTATTTGCGCGAATCAAGGTTCCTAAAGTGTTGCCGCAGTGGATTCGCGTGGATCCCGATTCTGCGACATTGAAATTTGTAAGTCTTTTGGAAGTCATCAAAGAAAATTTGGCGGACCTTTTTCCGGCGATGCAGGTTTTGGATGTGATGCCTTTTCGTCTGACCCGCAATGCAGATTCGGATCATGATCAGGAAGATGCGGAAGATTTGCTAGAGGCCATTGAAGAAGAATTGCGCCAGCGTCGTTTTGCGGAAGTGGTTCGTCTGGAACATGGCCCTCACCCGGATCCCTGGATGCTGAAGTTTCTAATGGAAGAGTTGGAGATATCCGAAGAAGATATTTATGAGCTTCCAGGGCTGTTGGACTTTTCAGATCTGGGAGTCATTGCCGATATTAATTTGCCGAAACTTAAATTTGAACCTTACACCCCCGTCGTGCCTCCAGCCCTTGTGGAAGAGGGGGTGGGTATCTTTAATTCGATTAAACACGCGGATCAATTGATCCACAATCCTTTCGAGAGTTTTGCTGCTTCGGTGGAAAAGTTCATTCGCGTAGCCTGTGACGATCCGAAAGTTTTGGCGATCAAGATGACCTTGTACCGTACCGGAGATAACAGTCCCTTTATTCGCTCTTTGATTCGCGCGGCAGAACAAGGAAAACAGGTAGTTTGTCTTGTGGAACTCAAAGCTCGCTTCGATGAAGAGCGAAATATTTATTGGGCGACGGAGTTAGAGAACGCCGGCGTTCATGTCGTTTATGGAGTCGTTGGATTAAAAACACATGCGAAGACCGCTTTGGTGGTGCGACAAGAGCAAGAGGGACTTAAGTGTTATTGCCATATCGGAACGGGAAACTACAATGTGGCGACGTCAAGATTTTACACGGATCTGGGTTTATTAACAGCGAAGGATGAAATCACTAGTGATGTAGTTGAGTTCTTTCACTATTTGACAGGCCGTTCGCTAAAGAACAACTATCAGAACCTATTGATCGCGCCGGTGAACATGTTTACACGCTTTAAAGCTATGATTGAGAGGGAGGCAGAACATGCGAAAGCTGGCAGACCCTCTCAGATCATCGCGAAGTTTAATAACTTCGAAGAAAATGACATAGCGGTGGCTCTTTATGCGGCCTCACAAAAAGGCGTGGATATCGATATGATCGTGCGTGGATTTTGCTGTCTACGCCCGGGAGTCCCGGGCATGAGTGAAAAAATTCGTGTGATCTCTATCATCGGAAGATATTTGGAACATTCACGACTTTTCTATTTCAGGAATGGCGCCAAAGACCCCGTTGATGGTGAGTTCTTTATCGGCTCTGCGGATTGGATGTATCGGAACCTTCATGCTCGCGTGGAAGCCATTGTACCCATTTTGGATCGCAGTCTTCGTGAAAAATGTTGGGAGATTCTTCAGCTTTGCATTAAAGAACAGCGTCAGGCTTGGCAGATGAATTCAGACGGAACCTACACCCATCGAAACTCTTCGGATGTCGGGATTCATCAGACCTTGATGCAAATTGCAAAAGCTCGAGTAAGCATGGTTGAAGAAAATAATTCGGGAGCGGAGTAGACTTGTGGAGCTAATTATTATTCGTCATGCGGTGGCCGAGGAGCGGGAAGACTTTGTAAAAAAGGGTCTTGAGGATCATATGCGCCCGTTAACCCTCAAGGGGCGCAAAAGAATGCAAAAGGTCTGTGTTCGTTTGCTCGACTTTGTGAAAGAAGTTGATTTGATTGTTTCAAGCCCTCTGACGCGCGCTCGTCAGACCGCCGAAATTATTTCTCAGATCTATTTTGAAACTAAGGTGGTGGAGGCTCCAGAACTGGTTCCGCACAGTCCTCCTCAGGCGTTCTTGAAGTGGCTCAGAACACAGGCACGGACTCATCGCCGCCTTGTGATTGTCGGTCATGAGCCTCATCTCAGCTCTTTCGCCAGCTACCTTTTGAGTGGAAAAACGGAAAGTTTTATTGATTTAAAGAAAAGCGGCGTGATCGCCCTTGAGATGGAGTCCTTTGCACACGCAGAAGCTGGGGCAGCCCAGCTTCTGTATGCGATTCCGCCAAAATTTTTGATCGATTAATTAGGGAAGAAATTCGAGTGCCTTGAAGTAGGCCTCCGAAGAGTCTCCGGCATCGTTCGAATCATGTTGAATTGTGATGGCCACGATTTCCATGTCATTGATGTTTTTATCAGGGAACGCGCGTTTGAGATCTTCCGCCAAGTTTCTTTCATAGAGTTGAGCTTTTCCCAGCATATCTTGGTTATTAAGGAGAAGTTGCTTCGCCTCAGGTAAGGTCGCAACAACAACATTCTTATTTGAATACCAGTTTTCAAAGATGTCGCCGGCTTTGCGGTTTTCTCCCGGAGCGGCATCACCCCAGTAGTATCCGAAAAGGAAGACCTTGTCGTTTTTGGGATCCACAAGGCTGCGATCGTTGTTGGCTTTGCCATGGCGAACCGTGAACCATACCTGGAAAGCCGAATCGTCCTTGCCGGTTTTCCCTTTGACGGGGTCCGCGCCCTGCACTCCTTTGGTGACGGCGAGCTTCAACTTCATTTTTGCAAAGTCGATTGGAGAAAAACGGTAAGCTAAAGTGGTCATGCGGATGGAGTTGTTTTTACTCTTCATTAGGGCCCAATTGTCTTCGCCCTCAAATTTCGCAGTCACATAACCAAAATCTTTATTGTCATCCAGTCCTCCCGGAGAACGGGACTCATAGTTGAACTGATGGTCCATGCGGAAATGAACCATATTTTTGTGGTTGTAGTTGATATGGATTCCTTGGGGCATATTTCCGGTCGTCGCAGGGTTCACGCGAATGCCAGCCATGATATCTGGAAGCTTTTGCACATCCAAGACAGAGTACGGCTCAAAGCGAAGCTGAGACTGAGGAAGTTTAGTCTGAACTTCGTAGCTGTCAGCAGGATCATCCACTTTAGGAAGAAGCTGGTGATTTAATTCCCACGTATTTGAGAAGGGAAGGAAGTCCACCAAGTGCTCACCCTTCAATGAGTAAACCTTGGCCATATGTTCCTGGCTGAGGCGATAGTAAGTCTGAGTTTTAATGGGCGAGGCGTTGGCAGCACTTAAGATCACTCGTGAGTTCCACGCCAAATTGGCCTTGTCGTC
>JANJTG010000265.1 GCA_024711265.1 Bdellovibrio sp.
AAAAGGTCCAATTCGTGAGGGGAGCAAACAACGCTCGACAAACCCGACGCTTTCACCAAAGTCGCTAAGTCCGTCACATGCTGAGCAATCGGCTGTTCCTTCATATTTACTGGTAAGGAATTTTGATCCCAAGAAGTAAGGATTGTCACAGCAAGGACCTTGAAAGGACGTATTTTATTTAACTCCCTTTCGACCTCGGCCATCTTTTTAAGAGCCTCTGACCCACTCAAAGCATGAACAGTCACCAAAGAGGCGCCCGCCTCAAAACTTGCACGGACCGCAGCCTCCATCGTCGAAGGAATATCGAAGTGTTTATTATCTAAGAAGATCGGGCCTCGTTGGGCCACTTCCTTCACGAAATCCATTCCATAACGAAGACAAAGACGAGGACCTAACTTAAAGCCCCCCACAACTTCCGAAAGATCATCGGCGATTTTCAATGCCTGATCTCGCGTGTCCACATCCAAAGCTAAGATGATGGGATTTTTCATGGGATGGGCTCGCAAATTTTTATTCATTATAGACTCCACAGCGAAGGACTTCCAGCTTCTCACTCTTAGCAGATAGAGGCAATCATCGGCGCACATCGCCGCCATAAACTTTGGCCAAGCTCTATTTTTTTTAACAGCAAGTCTTGGATCTAGAAAGAGCCCTTTGACATGCCCTGAAGACAGACCCTGGATGACAAGTGTCGCATGGTTGAGAAAGCTTTTGCTTGCAGAGACTTTCTTTCGAAAGAATAGGGATATCAGGAGGTGCTTATGAAATATCTATTGCTTCTTCTGTTGGGATTCTTGTTTGTGAATCCGGCCCTTGGCGATGAACCCACCACCCCAAGCCCCCTTTCCCAGGAAGAGTCTTTTCAGATCAATTTGAATCAAGAGGTCCAAATTCAAGACCAAGACTATTACTACAACTTCGGGCGGACCCCCATCAATACGAGACGTTCTGTGCGTTTCTACTTACGTAATGATGGGCGCTTCCCTATCTACATCAATGACATCAACATTCAGGGCGAGGGTTTCCGACAAAATGAAAATTGTCCCAACTTCCTTTTTCAGGGGCAGCGCTGCTCAGTTCGAGTCGTGTTCCGTCCTACTCACATAGGACCACATACCGGACGACTGGATTTCGAGCTGACGGCCGCTGAAGACATTCAAATCCACCTCAGAGGCCGCGGTGTCTTTGGATTTTAAGTTTAAAGACTTCCAAAAGAACTCGCTTTGGGGCGAAACTCAGTCTGTTAAGAAAGAGGATTCAAGATCCGCTCTTAACAGACTGATGTCGATATTCAAAGTCGCACCCCGGTCAATTCAATCTCACCGGATCCGTTTTCAATCTCCCCTATGCGCCAGGCTTTGACGTTCTTCTGCGCAAGAAAATCTAAAATCTCGTTCGCCTTGGACCTTTTCACTAAAAGAGTCAGACCAACCCCCATATTGAAAGTCCGAAAGAGTTCCTCTTGAGGAATATCCACTCTTTGCAGAATCGGCTTAAAGACCGGAGCCACCTCCTCTAAGGAGGGCCACGAAGTGATCTTATAGTTAAACTTCTCACTCATGCGCGGAATGTTGTCGACGCCTCCTCCCGTCATGTGAGCTGCGGCTAAGAGCTCCGCAGGGAAAGCGCGACGAAGCTGCGTGAAAATCTCTACATAGATCTTTGTGGGAACTAAAAGCTGATGAAGAAGATCTGTTTCATCGTCTCTGACAAGTTTTCGCAGCAACGAATACCCATTCGAATGAAAACCGCTGGACGCCAGTCCGATCAAAACATCACCCGACTCCATATGTTTGTCAGTGAACATTTCAGCAGGGGTCAACTCGCCCACGCTAAAACCGGCCAAGTCATATTCACCGTCTTGGTAGACACCTGGCATTTCGGCGGTCTCTCCGCCAATAAGGGCCATGCCCGATTGACGACAGCCATCAACCATTCCTGCGATTAGCTCTTCACTGACTCGGGTGTCGAGCTTGCCAAAGGCCATGTAATCCAGAAAAAAGAGCGGGCGCGCGCCCACGCAAAGAAGATCGTTCACACACATGGCCACAAGATCAATGCCGATGCCGTGATGTTTATCCAATTTCTGCGCGAGTTTTAATTTGGTCCCCACCCCATCAGTGCATGAAGCCAGATACTTCTCTTCGTTCAACTTATAGACAGCCGCAAATCCGCCAATCCCTTGAAGGACCTGCTCATTAAATGTGGTTGGCACAAGATTCTTAATTCTTTCGACAAAAGCATCGGCCTTGGTCACATCCACACCGGCTTCTTTGTAATCAATCTTCGACATACATTCTCCATTTCTACTCAAAAAGGCGTTTTCTCTCTGTCGGTCCCACTTCAACCCGTTGCGATGCAAAAAGGTACGGCGTACCTTTGGCCTTCGGTTAGTGGAGGAAGTGGCGGCGGTGGGTGAAGATCATGGCCAGGCCGAGGTGATTGGCTTCAGCGATAACTTCGGGGTCTTTGACTGAACCGCCAGGTTGGATGATGTGTTTGACACCGAGTTTGGCGGCGACTTGCACGGAATCTGAGAAAGGGAAGAAAGCGTCAGAGGCAAGCACGACCTCCGAAAGATCTTGAATTCCCTTATCTGCCAATCTGGAAGTGATGAGCTTTTCAATGCAATCAATCCGGTTGGTTTGCCCGGAGCCCATCGTGAGAAGTTCAAATTCGGGGCCTTGTTGACGACAAAGCGCAATGGCATTGCTCTTCAGGTTTTTTACCGCGAGCATCGCAAAACCGGCCAGACGTTGTTTATCCTCAGCAAAGGTCTTCTGGGTGACCACCTTCATGTTGGTTAAATCAAAACTGTCGGATTCTTGCATCAAAAGACCGCCTTCGATAGACCGTGCTTGCCACGACTTTGACGTCGCGAGATTCACTTCCATGATTCGACAATTTTTTTTGAGTTTCTCGCGAGCCCCCTCCTGAAAAGACGGCGCCAAAATCACTTCCACAAATTTTTCACTGAAAAAGGCTGCCACCTCTTCGGTGACCGCAAAATTCAAAGCGATGATGCCGCCAAAGGAACTCTTTTCGTCCCCTTTCCAAGCCATCTCCAAAGCGCGAAGAGGCGTTTCCCCCACGGCCAATCCGCAGGGCGTGTTATGTTTCACAACCACCGCAGTCGGAAGCGCCTTGGGCCCCTGCCAAGAATGCACGTCTTGCAACGTCTTAAGAGCAAAGTCCGCATCGAGATAATTATTGTAAGACATCTCCTTCCCCTGCAAGGAGCGCGCATGAGCCAGCCCCTCTTGGAACGGATCCTTTAAAACAAACGCTTTTTGATGAGGATTTTCCCCATAACGAAGAGTGGTCCCGGATTCTTGAGTCAAAAAGCCGGCAATGGCCATGTCATAAAAAGACGTCATGGTATAAACTTGAGCCGCACATTTTTGACGAAACTCAAAACTCGTCGTGCCCTTATGTTCCGCGAACTCTTTCATAAACTCTGGATACTGAGTGGGTTCACAAAGAACCGTCACCGCTTGGAAGTTTTTGGCCCCCGCACGAAGAAGTGTCGGTCCGCCAATATCGATGTTTTCAATACACTCGGCAAAACCGCTGAGTTCAACGGTCGCTCCAGCTTGATGTTTTTTTAAAGTCTCATGAAAGGGATAGAGATTCACGACCACCAAATCAATGGGCCCAATTCCCAACTGTGCAGCCTGCTCGCGGTCTTGGGCATCCTCTCGACGGAACAGCAAAGAAGAGGCGATTTCAAAACTGATCGTTTTCATCCGCCCCTGAAAGGCTTCACCTTTGCAACTCAAGGTTTCCACAGTAGTGACTTTGTAAACCGCTTCCTGCAAGGTCTTTGCGTTTCCACCGCTGGAGATCATCTCGACGTTTTGAGCTGTCA
>JANJTG010000506.1 GCA_024711265.1 Bdellovibrio sp.
CAGCGCTTCGATTTCGCCCTGGCCGACCAGGACGAACTGCTGCGCCGCGCGATCGGCCAGCAGGTCAGCGTCGAGCAGTCGCTCGGCCCGGGCCGCGAGACCTACACCGGAACCCTGCTCTCGGCCGGCAACGGCCTCACGCTCAAGCTCGCCGACGGCCGGGTGAAGGTGCTCTCGAACTACGCCAGCTTCGAGCTGCCGCGCCTGCCCGAGGGCGTGGCCAGCGAGCCCACGCTGTCGTGGACGCTCGCCGCGCCGCGCGCCGGCAAGCAGGCCTTCGACCTGTCCTTCGCCACCGCCGGCCTGGCCTGGCGCGCCGAATACCAGGCCACGCTGTCGGGCCAGGGCCAGGCCTGCCGCATGACGCTCGACGGCGCGGCCATGGTGGCCAACCGATCGGGCACCGATTTCAACGGCGTCGCGCTCACGCTGGTGGCGGGCGAACCCAACCGCGTTTCCGGCGGCGGCTACGGCGCGCCGATGGCGGCGAAGTCGGAGCGCGCGGTGATGATGGTGGCCGACGCGGCCCCGGCGCCGCAGGCCTCGGGCGAATACCACGCCTACCGCCTGCCCGGCACCGGCGACCTGCCCCAGGGCAGCGTGCAGCGCCTGCCGCTGGTGGACACCGCGAAAGGCATCGCCTGCGAGCGCCGCTACGAGACCCGTTCGCCGATGGGCTACTGGCAGCCGCCGCAGCCGATCATCGACGCCAACTTCAACACCCAGGCCGGCCAACAGCCGGTGGTGGCCAGCCTGCGCTTCGCCAACCGCAAGGCCGACGGCCTGGGCATCCCGCTGCCGGCGGGGCGCATGCGCCTGTTCGAGGGCAGCGATTTCCTCGGCGAGGCCGCGCTTGGCCACACTGCCGCCAACACCGAGGTCACCCTCGAAACGGGCACCGTGTTCGACCTCACCGCCGAACGAAACCATGAAGACTTCCAGCTCGACCGCGCCGGCCGCCAGATGACCGAGACCGTGGTCGTCACCGTGCGCAACGCCAAGCCGGGCGC
>JANJTG010000512.1 GCA_024711265.1 Bdellovibrio sp.
GTGGTGGGCGTCGTCGCGCTGGCGGTCGCGGCCTTCCGCGTGCGCCTCCCCGGCCCCCGCTGGCGCGCGCGCCTCGCCCTCGTCGCCGCGACGGGCCTCGCGCTCGCGGCGGTGCTGCCCGGCCTCAAGCAGAAGGTGAAGCGCGTCGGCCTGCAGCACCGCACCTGGGAGCAGGCGGAGAACTCCGCGCAGAACGGCCTCCTGCTCGCCTTCGCCTTCAACCTCGACGCGGTGACGGTGGCGCGGCCGGTGGCCTACGACCGCGGGGCGGTGCGCGACGCCCTGGGCCCCGGGTCGCCCGCCCCGAAGCCGCCGCCGCCGACGCGCCCCACGGTCATCGTGGTGATGAGCGAGTCGTTCTTCGACCCCACCGCGCTGCCCGGCGTCACCTTCAGCGAAGACCCGGTGCCCATGCTGCACCGGCTGCAGGCGGAGGCCTCGTCGGGCGCGCTCTACCCGCCGGTCTTCGGCGGCGGCACCGCCAACACCGAGTTCGAGGTGCTCACCAGCCACGCGATGCGCTTCCTGCCCGCGGGCTCGGTGCCCTACCAGCAGTACGTGCGGCGCCCGCTCGGCTCGTTGCCCGGCCTCTTCGCGGCGCAGGGCTACCGCACCGCGGCGGTGCACACGTACCACCGCTGGTTCTGGGAGCGGGAGAGCGTCTACCGGCACCTCGGCTTCCAGCGCTTCGTGGGCCTGGAGGACCTCGACGACGCGCCGCTCGACGGGAAGTACGTCTCCGACTCGGTGCTGACGCGGGAGATCCTCCGCGAGTACGAGGCCGCCGACGCGCCGCTCTTCCTCTTCGCCGTCTCCATGGAGGCCCACGGGCCCTACGAGCCCGGCCGCTACCCCGGCGCGGCCCTCTCCGTCGACGGCCCGCTCGACGAGCGCGCCCGGGCCTCCCTCGTGAGCTACGCCGAGGCCGCGCGCCACGCGGACCGCGAGCTCGGCGCCCTCGTCGACTACTTCTCGCGCGTGGAGCGCCCGGTGTACCTCGTCTTCTTCGGCGACCACCTGCCGATGCTGCCCGAGGTGCTGGCGCAGACCGGCGTGCTGGGCTCGCTGCACGCGCTCGACTCCGCGAGCCTCGACACCCGTGAGTTCCTCCACCGCGTGCCGCTGGTGGTGTGGACCAACAGCGGCGCCCCCGCGCGCCCCTTAGGCGGCCGGAGCACCGCCTTCCTCGGGCCGCTGCTCCTCGAGCTCACCGGCACGCCGGGCAACCAC
>JANJTG010000310.1 GCA_024711265.1 Bdellovibrio sp.
ACTGGTACTGCGCTTCTTAAATTCCTCGAGACAAGACTTGATAACGTTGTTTACTCTTTGGGGTATGCTAACTCTCGTCGTGAAGCAAGGCAGCTTGTTAAACACAACCATTTCCTGTTGAATGGTAAAAGAGCTAACATTCCAAGCATCATCGTAAATAAAGGTGACGTTATTACGGTTGCGGAATCAAGCCGTGCAGTTGTTAAGATCCAAGCAGCTATTCAATCAGTAGCTCGCAGATCTGTGCCAGCTTGGCTTGAAGCTGATCATGCTAAATTCACTGGAACTGTTAAGGATCTTCCATCACGCGAAGATGTGACAGTGGCAGTTGAAGAGAACATGATTGTTGAATACTACTCAAGATAATTTTACCTCTCGGGGGAGCTATGCAAGAGCATTATTATAAATTTTGGAGAGAAATGATCAAACCAAAGGGATTTGAGGTTGATCGTGATTCTCTTCGTGATGACTACGCTAAATTCATCATCCGTCCCCTCGAAAGAGGTTTTGGTGTTACTTTGGGTAACTCCCTGAGAAGAATTCTTCTCAGCTCAATGATGGGTTCTGCAATTACAGCGGTTAAGTTTGAAGGTGTGTTGCACGAGTTCACTACGATCCCAGACGTTCTTGAGGATGTTACAGACATCATCTTGAATCTTAAAGAAGTTCGCTTTAAACAATATACTTCTGATTCTGTGACTTTGAAGATCTCTAAAAAAGGTCCTGGTAAAGTGACAGCAGCAGACATCCAGACTTCCGATAAGATTGAGGTTTTGAACCCTGATCATCACATCGCGACTTTGGGTGCTAATGCGAATTTCAATGCTGAGATCATCGTGACTTTCGGTCGCGGGTACGTGCCTGTAGAAAACAGAGAAACAGATCTTCCAGTTGGATTTATCGGCGTTGATGCTCTTTACAGCCCAATCAGAAAAGTAAACTACAATGTTTCCAATGCTCGTGTTGGTCAAAGAACTGACTACGATGCTTTGACATTGGAAGTTTGGACTGATGGCTCATTGAAGCCAGAAGAAGCAGTGGCTCTTTCATCTAAAATCATGAAAGAACAACTTCAGATCTTCCTGACTTTTGATGAGACAATGGAGCCTGCAGAAGAAGCACGCGAAATGGGTTCTCCTTCATTGAATGAGAATTTGTTCCGTTCAGTAGATGACCTTGAGTTGTCTGTTCGTTCAGCGAACTGCTTGAAGAATGCGAATATTCGCTACATCGGTGAGTTGGTTGTTCGTTCTGAAGCTGAAATGCTTAAGACTAAAAACTTTGGACGTAAGTCTCTTAACGAGATCAAAGAGATCTTGGGTGAGATGGGACTTGGCCTCGGTATGAAAATCGATGGCTGGCCTCCAGTAGGTTGGGATCCAAGCCAACCTCCTCAAAAAAGAGACACTCAACAGTAATAACTGGGCATTCTGCGAAAGTGGATGCCCATCCAAAAAAGAACGTCCAATGATGGTGTTCTAAAACAAGTGACTCCTGCGGGGGTTGCGGGGCAAGGAGCCCTTAAAAGTGACCCTTCGGGGTACTATCGTGCTGATACCTAACACGGTCAGTGCGTTCAGCGGAGAATAAAATGAGTTCACACAGAAGAAGAGTAAAACATTTCGATCGTAAATCTGGCCCAAGAAAAGCTTTGTTGAGAGGTCTTGTGACTTCTCTTATCGAGCACGGCCGTATCACTACAACTGTTGATCGTGCTAAAGAAGTACGTCGTCACGTTGAGAAAGCTATCACTCTTGGTAAAAAAGGTGACTTGGCAACAACTCGCTTGTTGATGTCTCGTTATCCAAATAAAGAGGCTGTAGCTACAATCATGAAGGATCTTTCTCCTCGCTTTAAGACACGTCCTGGTGGATACACTCGTATCATCAAGATTGGTCGTCGTCCTGGTGACACAGCTGAGATGGCTTTCCTTGAGTTCGTAGACTACGATTTCGAAGCTAAAGGCGCTGCTAAAGAAGAAGCAAAAGCGACAAAAGCAGAACCAAAAGCTGCGAAAAAGACAGTTAAAAAAGCTGCGACTAAACTTGTAGCTGCAAAGAAAAAGTCTGTTAAAAAGACTCAAAAGAAGGCAAGAGCAGCAGCTCGCGCTTAATTTCGATCTGATAAATAGAATTTTGAAAAAAGGCTCTGGGAAACCAGGGCCTTTTGTTTTTTAAGGACCACGGAATCAATGAGGATTTTCTGTTGGAAGGTGATGGGTGAGCAGAGCGTGAAGTGTTGCTCTGGCCAGGGGAATCATCTAAGGTTTGAAAGAAATAGGAGTCTTTATGAAGCAACATTTGAAAGCACTTATCGTCGTGTTGGTTATCGCCGTTTTGGGGGTGTGGGCTTTCAATACCTTTTACGCTTCTAAGTTGAAAGAGGGGCCGACATCATATGCTTCTCTAGAAAGTATGGAGAAAGAGGGCGTTCCTAATTTTTCAATGAAGGATTTGAGTGGGCAGACTTTTGATCTGAAGTCCTACGAAGGGAAAATTGTTATTTTGAATTTTTGGGCCTCGTGGTGCGCTCCCTGTATTGAAGAGGTTCCTTCGCTTATTAAGCTGGTCAATGAGTTTAAGGGGGATGTGCAATTAATTGCGGTCTCAGGAGATAGCAGTCGTGAGGATATTGAGGTTTTCATGAAGTCCTTCCCTGAACTAAAAGGGGCTCATATCAAGATTGTTTGGGATGAGGATCGGTCTTTGATGAAGCAATTCCAGGTTGCGCGTTTACCGGAGTCCTTAGTTCTTAATAAGGAACATAAATTGGCTAAGAAGCTTGTGGGTTCCATTGATTGGTATAACAAAGACTCTATAGCTTATATGAATACGTTGCTGGGAAAATAAAAGCCCCATAAAGAGTGATGTTTTGGCTTTATTGGTGAGGTCTCTTTTTCATTTTCATAATCGTTTTTTCGATCGGGTGATCGAGTGAGCGATTGGGCGCAGAGTGGGTCGGTGGCTGATTCTGATAAAATCAAACCACCGTCCTTGATCGATATTTCTATTCCAAACAATCGTACATCAGA
This sequence comes from Bdellovibrio sp., assembly GCA_024711265.1. Taxonomy (GTDB): domain Bacteria; phylum Bdellovibrionota; class Bdellovibrionia; order Bdellovibrionales; family Bdellovibrionaceae; genus Bdellovibrio. The sequence goes on from JANJTG010000310.1 coordinate 3,032, forward strand.
TCAATTTTTGTTCCCTCAATGAGGGGATAGGTGAATTTCAATATTTTACCTTCAAGCTTTAGTCCTGAAACTTGAAGGTCGTCCACCTTGACCTTGAGTGTTGTGGGGTCGGCTTCGCATTGCAAAGTGAGTGACGACAGCGAGTTGACGATTTTGTCTTTAAAGGTGTTGAGGTTGGCACTGTAGTCAGCGTCACAGATGCTTCCGACGCCCCCATCGGTGAGTCGGGACATTTCCGCATAGACATGTCCTGCGTGGCTTGGGGAGGTGTCTTTGTCTTGTTCGGCTTCGCAGGCCTTGTCATCGGGTTTGACGATGATGGAACTAAAAGTGAAGCGAACGTCGTTCCCAAAGGATGTATGAGCTCGAGCGACCAGAGTGGCTGGGCGATCTTCCTCTTCCAAGGGTTGGTAAGCGGTGGTGGTGTCTGTGGCCTTAATGTTTTTAGGGTCTCCTCCCACAGAGCGTTCATCTTCATCGGAGATTACGATGACTGAGATGGCTGCGCCGGGGCGGTAGCAGCTATGGGAGCTAGAATCCTTGAAGTTGTCATGAGCTGCTTTGATCGCGCGTTCGTCTCCAGAGTTGGATCCGCCGATGGTCAAAGTATCAATTGTCGAGGTGAAGATCGTGTTGAGGTCGCTAGTTCCCTTTTTTAAAAGATAGGCCGGAGTGCCCGCAGAAGGCGTATAGTTCTTCCAAGCCTGGGGAAGACCATAGGTTAGGCTTCCACTTTGAGAGTAGCCACGAGTTGTTGTGAGGCACATCTGCCAGTCAATTTTACTGGCATCGAGAGAACTCACGAACGTAGACATGCGAGCGGCAAGTTTTCTAAGTTCGGGCAGCATCGAGTTTGAGTCATCTAAGACCAGTAAGAAGTCGACTTGTTTGTTTCCGTAGGCAACCACCTCACTGGTTGAGATCGTTTTGCTAGGGGCAGGAACGGGTGCGGGGGGAGGCGCCACGGCCGCCGCCTCTTGTTGGGGGACGGGCGTAAAATTCATTTTGGCACAAGCGTTGGTGAAGGTGGCGATCACACAGCTTAGAACTACATTTTTGGTTAGAGTCGAAGCTTTCATATAATACCTCTTCGTCAGGCTAGCATAAAAACCTATGCTAAAAAAAGAGGCATGAAGTAGAAGGTGAGTAAAAATATCAAGTGATAACAGTAAGTTATATATTCTGTCGAAGCTCTTGTCAGGTCCTGTAGAGAGCTTCGACATTCTTGGAAAAACAACTTTTACGAAATTAAGAACATTCCGAAATATTAAAGTCCGAATTTTTTCTTCAACTCATCCAATGCTTTTTTGCCCTCTTCTTCAAGCTTCTTTTTGCCTTGGCTTTCGGCGTCTTTCTTGGCTTGATCGGCCTTGGCTTCGACCTGTTTTTTCTGATCTTCCAGTTGAGCCTGAGCTTTCTTCACTTCATTGTCGAGTTGGCCTTTGAGTTGATTCAATTGTGCTTCGATCTGAGCTTTTTGTTTTCCGATTTCTTGATCAATCATCGCCTGAATCTTTTTGCGAGCTTCATCGATCTTTGCCTGAATTTGTTTTTCAAAGCCTCGCTGAAGTTCTGGTCCCAGATTTGAGTTGATGGAGAGGGGAATATCAGGGAAGACTCCCTGTCCCTCTACACTGAGAGTGACAGCGGGAATTCCCGCGAAGACGGCCTTTAGAATTTGATCGGCAATGTCGTTGGTGGATGAAACCGCATAGTCAATTTTGGAAAACTTATTGTTCATGGCCAGAACAATATTTTTAAGTCCTGTGAGTCTTCCTTCAAGCCCCATGCTTCCGATAGCTTTGTTAAAAGCAATTTTCACGTCAGGAGACTGTACCAGCTCTTTTCCTGAGATCGAGTAAGAGTCCACATTGAGCTTATAGTCAATTTCGCTTTCGTCTTTGGTGTTATCGAGTGAGAGGCGAACCAAGAATCCGAAGATTTCGTTAGAAGGGAAGTCTCCAGAAAGCGTCGCCACAGTGGGTTTTCCGATCAAACGCTGATTGGAGGTGATGTTGAGGATCTCGCCTTTGATATTTCCAGCCTCAGGAGAAAGTCCAGCTTGAGAGCTGACCGCCGTTCGCTTGATCCAAAATAAAGGATATGAGTTCAGGCGACCGAATTCATAGCTAATACCCTCCACGCGCGGATGCGGTTGAATAACGATGTCTTCATTCTTCTTGTCTTTTTTCATGAGATTCGGTGGAACATACTTGTCCGCCAGTTCTTTATAGCGGAAGAACTTTGCTTTATAGGGAGCAAGATAACGATTGAAGACAGCGATGGTTAGCGCCTTGGCATCGAGTTGGTGGATGCTGAAGTGTTGTTCAAGTGTTTTGATATCAGTTTTAACCTGTTTTTCGATCTCTTTGTATTGGGTCTCTAAAGCTTTGAGATCTTTGCTCAGATCATCGCCGGTGCTTTGTACTTGTTTGTACATGGCATCGCCATCTTTGAAAACCTTATCGAGTTCTTGCAAAGAAGTTTGTAGTTCTTGGGGTGTTTTAAAGTCTTTGTATTTAATTTTATTAAGACGATCGCTCAAGGCTTGGATGTCTTTTCCTTGAGGAAGGGATTTGAGGCGTTGATCCCAATTTTGTTGTTTTGTTTTCAAATCGACTTCGAATTTTTCCAAAAGAGCTTTCGAGGGTAAAGACTCTTGAAGTTTTTGAAGTTGTACGTTCGAGTCGGTTCCCCCGAGCATCGCGATGACATCGCCAAGAACATTGTCGCCGGCTTGTCCCTGCGCCTCTTTAAGGGCTTGTTCTTTAAGCTTTTGAACTTCTTGTTCAGCAAGGCTGGGCTTGTTGGAAGGAGGTTCTGGAGGTTTTACTTTTCCGGGCTTTTTTCTTTTAACAGCAAATTCAATTTGCTCAACAGCAGCTTCATTGACGACGACTTTGGCTCTTAAGAGAGCGTCCCAAAGCATCGAAAAACGAATGTCTCCAATTTTGAGAGAGTTGTGTGTGGGGCGTTCGGCATCGGTGAGTTCAATTCCTTGAATTCGTAAGCTGGCATTAAAGAAGCTTGTTTCAAGGTTTGCGATATTTACCTCGGCTCCGACAGCATTGTAACCAGCCCACTCGAGAGCGCGGCGCAGATGTCCGTCGAAAAAGAAATGGAAATAGAGGCCGATGATAAGGCAGATGGCGGAAAAAGGAATGATGGCTTCCCACCGAATAGGGCCTTTGACTTTTTGTTTTGCGGTCTTTTGTTCTGGTGTTGTCATTGTGGCCTCGTTCTAACCGTAAAGTTTGTCGTAAGTGGTGTACCAGTTGTAGAGCTTTGTTGCGGCAAAGGCCTTCCAGGCCTTGGTGCCCTTGAAGCGAGCAACGACAGTCGCGCGATACTTAAGGATGGCGATCTTAAAGCCCACGAATGCAAAAGGCAGAAGGAGAATTGAAACAATCATAGAGCCCATCACAATGCTGTTGTTAAAACGAGTCATAGGCACTAGGGGCATGTTGTACATCGTGACGAAAAGGGGACGAAGGCCTTCAGCTTCTAAGACGGCCCTCCCTAAGAGGTGGGCTGGCTGATCAAAGAAGTAGGCGATGAATTTGAAAAAAAATGCAGAGAGGAAGGCGGCGCCAATTTGTACGCGAAAGATAAAAATAATCGCGAAGACCAGCAGTGTTTGAAGGGACAGAAAGGGAGCAAATCCTAGGATGAGTCCTAACGCAAGACCCGCGGCCAATTGATTGGTTCCAGTGTCTGAGTTGAGAAGCTTTAGGAAGTTGAAAAGCTGTTTGAGTAAGAGAGTCATCGGTATCCTCCTCGGAAGATTCTAATAAGCATAAATGCGAGGCGGCAAGTAGAAACCCGAGGACACAGGGGGAGACTTGTCGTAAGGTGGGATTATGATGATGCAGTGGGAAACCCAAATAATTGATACAGTGCAAATGGGTGGAGTCCTGGTTTTTATCACCGATGGTGCTCCCGCAAATTTAGAAGAATGGTTAAAACCTCTTCATGAGAAATACCTCGGGCACATTCCTTTTGTTAAACGAAGTGTGAATGATCTCCAGAGTGCGAAGTATCAAACAAAACCTCAAGACATGACTTTTATTTTCTCGTCCCAGGTCGAGTGTCTGATGGCTTTAAATGCCGTTCTGCAAGGGCAGAGAGTTTTAATTGGCGTGGAGCCTCTTCCATCCTACAAGGCTCTTGTTGACTTTGCTTGGGCCCCTTGTGAATTGAAGGACTGGAAGAAGGGATTGGAGAGTCTGGCGGAGCTGATGGCGGGACTTTCATCTCCTCAAGACTTTTTAGGATGCCATGAGGCACCATGTTTGTTTTTGGATCGCGATGATGTTGTGGTCAAAAATGTTCCTTACAATAAGGACCCTGCGAAGGTGGAACTTCAGCCGGGTATTGAAGATTTGATTTCCCGGGCGCATGGACAAGGGTATTGGGTGGCCTTGGTAACCAATCAGTCAGGCTTGGGGCGTGGCTGGATTTCTTGGCCGGAGTATCAAGCGGTTCATCAAAGAATGTTGGCCCTTTTGGCTGAAAAATCTTGTTGGATAGATGAGTGTGTTTGGTCGTTTTTTATTGATCAAGAAGGGGTTCCGGCGGGTCGTTTGATGGCGAGTTTGCGCAAACCTCGTGCGGGGATGTTTCAGTTGGTGAATTCTAAAATAAAAGTGAATATGGCGAAATCGGTGATGGTCGGCGACAGCGCTTCGGATCTTATTGCCGCTGCCGGTGCTGGCGTTGGACGTCTTTATTTACTTGCCTCGGAAAAGCTCAATAAAGAGCAGAGTTCTTTAGCCGACTATCAGATGGACCATCCCTCATTTCAGTTTGAAGTTCGGTCCGATTTGAAATCCGTGACTCTTTAATTCATATCTTCGATTTTTGTGGTCTCAACCCGGTCCTTGCGGCGAAGGTAGAAGAAAGCTCCGAGAAGGCTCACAAGGAAGACTCCAACTTGTTGGGCGGTGATAACCGTGGGACCTAACTCGGATGAGTGACCTGTATAGAGATTGAATAAGAAATAAAACGCAGCTTGTCCGACGCCGACTCCCGCAGGGGAGATGGGGATCGCTGTTGCCATAAAGCCCAGTGGGGCAACAAGGAAATAGGTCTTAAGCGAAACATCGGTGAAGCCTGCCATATATCCGGCAAGATAAAGGAATATGATGGAGCAGGTCTGCGCCACCAGGCTGAGCAGGATCACGACTAAAAATCTTTTTCCATCTTTCCCGTAGATGTGCATGCTTTCATAGAGTTTCATGAATTTTGCGGAGAGAGGAAGTTTCGCGATAATTCTTTTTAAGATCCCAGCGTCGTAGATCTTTTGTGAAAAGACTAAAGAGAGCGCGATCACAAAGGCAAGAAAGAGGCCGGCAATAAACCAAAATAAGGTCATGAGGGCGGGAGTTTTCACAATATGTTGTAGATCGTAAAGCATCACAACTAATGCCATAAGCACCATCGCGAAAAGCCCTAGGACGCGATCCATAAGGACACTGGTGACGCCGACGACTTTGCTGCCGGGGTTTTCGCGAGTGAAGTAGTAGGCTTTGATGACGTCGCCACCGACGCCTCCTGGCATTGCAAAATTGAAGAAACTTCCGATGAGGCTCAGTTTGAAGACCGACCA
>JANJTG010000539.1 GCA_024711265.1 Bdellovibrio sp.
GCGCGTCGCGCACCTCGACCGTCATCACCACCGGGGCCCGCAGGGCGCTGCGTCGCTCGAAGGACATGGCGCCGCCCGCTTAGCAGCTACTTCACCAGCTTGTGAATGCGCCGCATCGCCTCCAGGTCGGGCTTGATGAAGCGCACCCGCACCCCACCCTCCTCGTCGAGGGGCCCCAGCACCTCCCCGTCGAGCAGGAGCGGCGACGTCGGCTCGTCGGGCAGGAAGAGCTTCAAGGTGAGCCGCGAGCCCTTCTTCGGCGTCGGGCCGCCGCGAATCGACAGCCCGAAGGTCGACAGGTCGTTGGTGACCAGCCGCATCGTCTCCTCGCCGGCGTCGGCCTCGAGGGCCAGGCCCACGGCGACGCGCGGGGTGGCGCGGCGGTCGCGGAAGCTGCGGCGCTCGTCGGCCCCCTCCTTGATGCGGTCGAAGAACTTCACCATCGACTCGCCGGAGGTGCTCCGCCGGTCGATGGTCTGCGGCAGCTTCGGCGTGAGCAGGGGGAGCAGCGTCTCGGGGTGCGACTTCGTGCGTCGCCTGGCGGCCATGGTCGCCGGCGAGCCTATTCGGTCAGGCCCACGCGCGCACGCGAACGACCGTCGCCAGGGCCGGCCCCTTCGGCCGCTGCACCTCGACCTCGTCGCCTTCGCGCTGCTCGAGGAGCGCCCGCCCCAGCGGCGACTCGACGCTGACGTGGCGCGCGTCGCCCTCGACCTCGTCGGGCCCCACGAGGCGGAGCTCCTGCACGCGCCCGTCCTCCCACTCGAGCGTGACGAGGCTCCCGAAGCGCACCACCCCGTCGACCGGCGGCGGGGTCACCACGCGCACGCTCTCCAGCGTCGCGGTGACGAGGGCGAGGCGGTGCTCGAGGCGGGCCCGCCCCGCGTCGTCCCCGGCCGCGCGGGCCCGGGGGAGCTCCACCTCCGAGAGCCGCTGCTGCTCCGCGACGAGCGGGCGGTGCCCCTCGGGCGTCATCGGCCGCTCCCGGCCGCGGGCGGCGCGCTGCACGGGGCGCCCCAGCACCGGCTCGTCAGGCGTCTCTTCGCTGGTGAAGGCCTTCGACATCGCGTCACCCCGACGAGGGCTCCGACGAGAGGTAGTCCTCCCCGAAGAGCTGGTCGTACTGCAGCGTCCACCAGCGCTCCGCGAGCGGGGCCGGCAG
>JANJTG010000543.1 GCA_024711265.1 Bdellovibrio sp.
AACTCAACATCCTCTTCAGAGCGATTTTTTTCAAAAGACTTTAGGACACCGATAGCGATCTCATCGTTCCATAGAATGTTATTCAGAAAATGCAGATAGCTTCCTAAGGGATCATCTAAATACAACATCATCATTCCGGCATTGGAAAACCAATTCGGCGCAATTTCGGGATGTTTGGAAAGTTCCAGGATGCGGTCTTGAGTTTTGGCAGGCAAAGACTCAAAAAATCGCTGTAAAATTTTGATACGACGGACTGGCTCGATGAGTGGAGCACCGCCCTCGTAGACGACGCCCTCTAAGACGATGGCGCGAGTTGTTTGCGGGAAGAGATGTCCATAAAGGTGAGCCGACACCGTGCCATAAGAAACGCCATAAACTGAAATTGTGCTGGCGCCATAAGCCTTGCGGATTTCCTCGATATCGCGAGCAGTATTTTCTGAAGAGTAAAAGGAGCGATCCAGGTAGAGCTCTTTTGTTGATGGACGGGAGCAGGAATTTCCTCTTTGATCGAAAAAGACGATGTTCCACTCGTTGAGATCCAGCGATGAAGCGTGAGCGGTGTCGCCGGGTCCGCCCGAGACAAAGATCACGGTCTTTTTTTGAGGATCGTAGGTTTTTTTAGTCCAAGTATATAAATCCGTGGTTTCCTGGTTTGCCGCTGAGTAATGAATGGGGACCTTCAGCCAACGTCCGAATTCATTTTGACGGGCGTCCAAATTTTTCGCGCAAACATCCGGTCCACTAAGATAGGCCTGAGGAATCGAAAGGGCTTCCGCCGAGGGTGAAAACGCAAAATAAAAGCCCATGATGAGCAGTAGACTTAGTCTCATACAGGGGGTGGTATAGCAAAGTCCAACTGGAGTCTAAAGCGAATTTTATAATTTACGTGATCTTTGCTGTAAGACAAATGACCTACACGAGTTCTATTCGAAGATATGAGAGTAGAATGTTGCTGAGGTCTTTATGAAGAGTTTAGCACTGCTAATATTTTGGAGTGCTTTGTGGGGAATGGGAGGCGATATGGGAAAAGATTTCTCAAATTATCACAGACCGGATCAATCCGAACTCAAGCGCAAGCTGACATCACTTCAATATGAAGTGACTCAGCTTGAGGGAACAGAGCGGCCTTTTAATAACAAATACTGGGATAACAAAGAAGAGGGGCTTTATGTGGACGTTGTTTCTGGAGAACCTCTTTTTAGCTCTCGGGATAAATACGATTCGGGAACGGGTTGGCCCAGCTTTACGCGGCCTTTGGAGGCGGAGCATATTACGACAAAGGTGGATCGCTCTTTGACCTTGCCGCGAATTGAAGTGCGTAGCAAATCCAGCGACTCTCACCTGGGGCATGTGTTCAATGATGGGCCAGCGCCAACGGGTCAACGGTATTGTATGAACTCGGCGGCCTTACGTTTTATCCCCGTGAAGGATTTGGAAAAAGAAGGTTATGGCGAGTATCTGCCTTTGTTTGAAGAACATCACAAAGGAGAGCCCGAGGCGGGGGCGCCGGGATATTAGGATTCGAGCTCCAAGAACTCTTTGATAAAACGGGGAACCTCAACGGAGGCGGGTCCGACAAAGTGTTTATCAAAGGCCGGTGAAATCTCGGTGTCCTTGAGATTGATTTCAATTTTTTTTGCCTTCCATGCCAGGCGAACAAAACCTGCCGCCGGATAGACATTCCCACTGGTGCCAATCGAGATAAAATAATCGGCTTTGTCTAGGGCTGCGTAAATCTCTTCCATATGGTGGGGCATCTCTCCAAACCACACGATGTCGGGGCGGATGCCGCTAAGGCGACTGCAATGAGGGCATTTCTCATTTACGGCCAAGTCTTCGGTCCAC
>JANJTG010000016.1 GCA_024711265.1 Bdellovibrio sp.
GATGTGGTCATCGATAGCGATGCTTTCACCCAACTTCCGTGTGAGAACCAGCATGACAACTCCTTTTGCTGCAGTCGTTATCGGTAGTTTTAAGCGGAACTGTAGGTATTATTTTTATCTTAGAAAGTCAAGAAGGCTTGGTTGAATAAGCTTCCCCGACGTTTCGAGGGTCGCTTTCAGGGTGCTATCAGTCTTATTGATATCGGAAATGACCTGGAAGGCATCAGCATCTTCCAGTTGCGAGGCAGTGACTCGGTTATCCACCACGGCCTTTTGCAGGGAGTCCATGGTATTATTTACGGCCATAATTCTGGACCCAACCTCAGAGCGGGCCAGCACCACTTGGGAGATGGCCTGATCCAAAGTGTCCAGGTTCTCCTGAACACCCGCTTTGTCATTGGTTCTCAAAGAAACTTCCAAATTCCTAAGGGCACTAAAGATATTGATACCAGCGCCCCCAGTGACGGGGTCTTGCTTATCCGAGCGGCTTTGGCGACGCTGCGACGCGGGGCCGCGAGTTTCGACATAGTTGCTCTCAATCTCGCGATTGAGCTCGTTTCTTTCGTTCTCTTCCTGCTGGTGCTGCTTTAATTGCTCCACGTCTTTGGGAGCATCATAACTAGCCCGCACGATTCCGTCTCCACCCAGTCCACGTCCCAAAAAGACCTTACTGCCAGCGATATTCATCGCCACAAAAGAGTCCTTCTGAGTTTGGATCTTCATATCCCCGTCATCACCGAAATATTCACCGGCCTGACTGAACGGAGTGGTTTGGGTTTTGTAACCCCCAAAGATAAAACGCTCGCCCAGTTTGCGATTTCCAATTTGCACGGCTTGATTGTAGATCTGCTCAATCTCGGAAGCCGTCACCATGCGAGTTTCTGAGTTTCCGCTGGCATCATTCGATTGGCTGATTGCTAATTCCTTCGCACGCACCAAAATCTCGGACAACTCACCTAAGGATTGATCCGAGAATTCCAAAAAGGATCTAGCATTATTGATATTTTTAATGAACTGACCATTTCCTTTTTCTTCCGTACGGGCCGCCAACACGCGCGCCGACGCCAAAGGATCGTCAGAGGGTTTGTTAATACGTTTCTGAGTCGCAGCTTGATTTTGCAAGTCAGCCATATCTGAACGATTCTTCGTCAGATTCTGATTCACCTGGTTAAAAGCCATTTTATCTGCGATTCTCATTCAATCCTTTTCCTAGATTACATTCGTTTCAAATTCAAAACAGTATCTAACATTTCATCGGCTGTCTTAATAAGCCGCGCTGACGCATCGTAAGTTTTTTGAAATTCAATCATCTTCGTCGTCTCTTCATCCAAAGAGACACCACTGATGCTTTCACGGATATTCGTCAACTGACTCATGACGTTCTTCTGAGACTCTTGGGATTTTACCGCTCTTTGCACGACCGCACCGATCTGTCCCACTTGAGTGTTGTAATAGTCATCCAACGTCGAGGTTCCGTCCGCCATCACCTGGCGATACTGTAAAGACGAAATCACATTCGCTACAGTATTGTCTCCGGTAGCTCCCGGCTGGGCTCCGGCCGCGATTCGACCGACATCGTTAAAGATTGTTTTATTTACGCTGATAACCGAAGCAGCTCCCTTTGTCGTCTCCGGCATTTCAAAAAACAAAACACCTTGGCGTCCGTTTTTATCATAACCCTCAATATGGGCCGCATTGACCTCTTTAGCCATCGTATAGGCCATGTTATCCACATGCCCTAAAAGATCTTCAATCACATGATCACGAACATCCAAGGCGCCCCCAATTCGACCGCCCGTAATCTGACTCGTGATATTGGCAGGGGATCCCGCACTTCCCATGAAGAAAACTTCCACACGGTTGCGGCCATCTGTCTCTTGAGCTTTCAGCTCCGAAGAACTCACTCCCGAAACCAGAATGGCGGTACGACCGGCGGTCACTGTGACCATGCCGTCTTTACCTTCCGCCCAAGAAATATCGATTTTTTCACCTAATTTTTTCAAGACAACATCACGACGATCGCGCTCATCATTAGCGGGTGTCTTTTGAACTTCGATCATCTGAATTTTTTCATTCAAAGATGCCAGCTCTTTAGTCAACTGGTTGACTTCTTCGACCGTCGTTTTGATTTGACCATCCAAGTCTTCCTGCACGGCTTTTAACTGCCCCACCACACGACCGAAATCTTTGGTCAATGCCGAAGCAGATTCACGAACCATCGTTCGCGATGCTAAACTTTCAGGATTATTGGAAAGTTCACGGAAAGAATTGAAAAAGTCTGTCATGTACTGATTCAAACCTTTGTTGGTCTGCTCATTGTAAATTTGCTCTACACGACCTAAAGCATCTGCACGGGAATCTTGAAATCCCATGTTCATGCCTTCTCTTTGAATCTGTTTTTCTAACCAAGGGTTGTTGACCCGAGTGACCACGCCTGCGCGGGCTCCCATTCCGATTTGAAGATTTCCTTCAGAGATAGGCGTATTCGTCATGAGTTCGACTCTCTGGCGAGAGAAGCCCTCAGTCGACTTATTGGCGATGTTATGACCGACCGTTTGTAACGCTGTCTGAGAGTTCATCAGAGAGCGTTTACCCGTGTCCATCATAGCCGAGATTTTAGACATCCTATCCTCATCTCCGGTGGGTTCCGTTTACAGTTTCAGCTTGAGGGCTCCGCCCTTTCGCTTTTGCGCGGCGACCGCGGCTTATGCTTCTTTACTTACAAAGTTCCCAGACACTTGGGGGCCTGTTTTATATTGGCCTTTGCCTCCGTACGTTTTCTTGCCGGAGAGAGTGTCTTTAATGTCATCCAAAGCACCATTCAACGTGTGCAAAGCTGACTTCGTATATTCTTCGTTTTCTTTGTTAATTTCAGTGATTCTTCGGATCAACATATCCAAAGCCGCGTGCTGTGTGCGCAGGCGATCTGCCGCTGGCGTTCCCGCAAGCTTTTGCGCCAACTCCAATAGACGGGGATTTTCAACATCACCACCCACCAAAGTAGCCAAATCCATCGCATAGCGCGAGCGCAAAGCATCTTGAGCGCGCAACTTGAAAAGCAATTCCTCTTTCAGTTTATTGCTTTCATCCAAGGCGTCGCGATCCGCTTTTAAAAGAATTTCTTTTTCTTTGCGTACGATATCGAGAAGAGAACGATAGATTTTAGTCAGCTCTTCGAGATTTGCTTCTAACTTTTGAAACGCTCTTTCTACTGTTGCGTCCATCTTCATCATCCTTGATCCGCCTTCGCCAAGACTACGGCGGAGGGCTCCGAGTTAATGCGGCGTCATGCCACCTAATAACTTCGCACTTTAGAATTCGAGGTGCTCGTCGACCATTTTGTCAGCGATGGCTTTAGCGTCGATGTTGTATTTACCTTCATCGATCAATTTTCTAAATTTCGCCACTTTCGCTTCATCAACATCAGGAGCTGACATTGCAAGTTCTTTAATACGTTTTGCTTCTTGCGCTCGTGGAGAAAGTTCCACACGAGAAGATTCACCAAGCGTTGATGATGTCAGAGCATCGGCCTTTTTATCAGCCAACCCCGCAGCCTTATTTTTAACACCATCGGCTCTATCGGATTTCGAAGAATCAGTAAGATTCAAATTTTGTCCGACTTTGTTGTGAGTGATCTTCATTGAGAGCCTCCATTTTTAGAGTGTTAAAACACACTCCCTTATTCTTTTCATAATACCACAATGAGACAGTTCCACCAAATCATTCTGAGACAGTTTCTGGTCCAGGTTCTGCTCCTGGCTCAACAGTCCAATAGAGCGATTTTGCCTCTGGACTTAAAAACCCAAGGGTGTCGCCAGCTTGCAGTTTTTGCCCTGTCGAAACTTTAGACACTCCTCCCTTAAAAACCATCTGGCTTTTAAGACCATTGTCGTGCTCGATCTCTAACATTGTCTGATCATCCGCCAAGGCCTTCTTGCCCAGCAAAACCCCGTCCCATGGGGCTTTCACCGCTTCCGGCCCCCCATCACCTTGGGCTCCACCCGGCATTCCCGCGGCGGTTCCGGCAGGACCGACATCAATGCGATAAGACACGGCTTGTTTTTTTCCGGGATGTTGAAAGGGTTGCGCACGATACTCACTTTTAGCATCTAAAGGCAAAGGACCTTGAGGTTTGGCAACAGGAGCTTTAATTCCCATCATCACGCCAAATTTATCCATGAGTTGTTTGTAGATCATATCGGACAAACCGATACCTCCACGCTCGCCCCACTTTTCAACATAATGATCATCCAACTGTTCTTTAAAAATTTTCTCAGCCTGATTCGACTGCACAAATCCACCTTCATGCACAGTCGAGCGCATCGCCTTCATCATCTCGCGCAGAAAATGTTTCTCATACATATCAGAAACATCCCGCAACTTTTGCTCCGGCGATTTCTGAACAGGTCGCCCCATAAACTTCGAATCAAAGGCTTTAAAATTTCCCGAATTTCCAGAAGCCCCACTCATGTCACTCATAAGCAAACTCCGAAAGAGAATTTAGCGTAAGCCGCAAGACTCCCTTTTTCTTCTCTCACAAACTTTGTCTTGTGAGGAAGGTGGGACTCTGCAAAGAGTTGCCGCAAGTTC
>JANJTG010000057.1 GCA_024711265.1 Bdellovibrio sp.
GATTAAAGCCGCCGGCCAGCGCCGCGAGATACATTGACATTGGGTTATCCACAGCCAATTTCCACAAAGTATTCCACAGATCCGGTTGGCTTTCATATTGAGATTTTACGAAATAGAAAAAGGGCTCGATAACATCAAGGCCAAACATTCCTTTGATCGGATTTTTTGCAAAGCCGTTGATAAAAGTCATAGAGAAAAACACGTGAGGATTTTCGTCATAAACCTTCAGAATGATGGGGGCTCCAAAGCTGTGTCCAGCAAAGTGGGCCTTTTTGATTTTGAGGTGGGCCATCAGTCCCAGAATGTCTTTAGAAAGTGCCTCCATGGAAATTTGATTCATGTCCATGATGGGATTGCTTTTCTGGTGGCCACGCAAATCAAACGTGATGACCTGATATTTTTTCGAAAAGTATTCTGTCTGGTGGTGCCAGTGATTGATGATACAAGCAATTCCATAAACCAGAATTAAAGGCTCGCCCTCACCCCGAACTTCGTAATAGATGGGGGTCCCGTCAAAGCTCTCAAAGCTGCCTGTTGTTTTGGGCGTTGTTTCCATGAATAACCTTTTTACAGATAAGAGACTTTAATGAGGGTGTTTCCCAAGGAAATCAAGTCACCATCTTTAAGCATTTCGGCATCTATGGATTTATTGTTAAGAGTCACCCTCCCAATCGCCTTGATTTTGATCTCCACCATCCCAGGGCCTGGATGAAGTTCAAAAGCCTCTTTGGGGGCCTCCTCGTCCAAAAGCTCGATATCTAAAGAGTCGGACCCAGCATGACGAGGTCCATAACCTAAAATAATTTCCTCATCAGTCTGGATGCCTTGAATAAAGCTCAGCTTTAGGGCCGGACTAAAACTTTGTAAAATACCCGGCGAGGAAGGCTTGGCCTCGTCAAGATTCTGAAGTTTGTCTTTAACGATGCTGCGCCAAGTTATGAGGCGGCTAAAGTCAATGGCGACCTCTTCCTCCACTGTGACTACTTGGAACTGGGTGCGCCCGACTTCGAAGATAACTCCTGATAATAAGGCCACTTTTTTCACACGGCGGCCAGCAATATGAAGGCCGTTGGAGGAGTCCAAGTCCACCAAAACAAACTGACCCTTCCCATCTAGGGCAAATTGGGCGTGGGTGCTTGAGACCTTGGGATCTTTAATAATGATGTCGGCTTTGGAGCGGCCTAGCGTTAACCCCTCTTCAACTTTGAAGCGAGAGCCTTCGTTGGGACCATCCACAATCTCAATAAAAGTGACCATTTACACATTCTAAGGCCGGTTTCTTAGGTATTCAAATGCCTAATCCTTGTGCTTGGGCCTAAGCCGTGCTAAACCCGTTAAACATTTTAAAAGTCATCCTTGCTCCCGCTCAACTATGGTGGGGGCTATAAACCGAAAGGATAGTTTACATGGAACTTTCTAAAACGACTGCGAAGAAGCCATACGAAGTTGTGGTTCTTATGCACCCAGATGCAACTCTTGAAGATCAAAAAGAGCTCTTCAAAAAGAACAAAGCGACGATCGAATCTTATAAAGGTTCTATCAACTCTTTGGAAACTTGGGGCAAGAGAACTTTGGCAACTCCGATTGGCAAACTAAAAAAAGCTGTCTACTTCCACTCTACGTTCGAAGCTGACACTCAAGCTATTGCAGAGCTTGAAAGAACTATGCGTATCAACGACAAAGTTCTTCGCTTTATGCACACTCGTCTAGACGAGCGTGTTTCTTTGGGCAAATTCATGGAAGGCTTCAAAAAAGGTCTTGCTGAATCTGCAGCTCGTGAAAAAGAGCGCGAAGCAAAAATGGCTGCTCGTAAAGCCGCGTTTGCTGCAGCGAAAGCTGAGCGTTCTGATCGTTACGACAAAGGCGAATAGTTAAAAAGAGCGTAATCCATGAAGAAGACCGCGACCGCGCAGAAGTTCATCACAATTTCATCACTCTCGATTTTGTTGTCGATGTTAACTGTAGTTCTGGGAGCGCCTCTTCTTCGTGTCTTGCGCAAAACCTATGGTCCCCGCGCCTTTTGGATTTTGGGACTATTGGCAACAGGAGCAGCGTGGCTCCTCAACGCCCAACCTTTAGCACTTTTTTTAGGCTCGATTTGGATGACTTTAGGGGCCTATATGGAGATGGAGCAAAGAGGATTTGGGTGGTGGATTTCTGGGCTTTTGAGTGTCGCATTGGGTTCTTTGGCCGCGGGTCTGGGACTTTTTGGGGCTTTTAGAAAGAACGGAATAAACACGTATGCGGAAGTCCAACGATTGGCGGAACAATTTTCTCAGCGAGTTCAAGATATGAACCCGGTTGTGAAGCTGGATCCGGCGATTTTGGTTCAGCAGATCCCCTCAGCTATCGTCATTGTTTTAGTTTTGGCGTTAGGTTTGGGGTTGATATTTGAGAGAAGGGTTTTTTCATGGCTCAATTTGCCCCGTGAGAAAATTGCCTCTCAGCTCAAGTTGTTAGAATATCGCGTTCCAGATTATGTAATTTGGGTTGCGATGATCGCCTTCCTTCTAACAATGGTGAGTTTTGGCGGTAAGGCCATTGCCATCCTCGCAGTAAATATAGTGAACGTCGTTATCGTTCTTTATTTCTTTCAAGGGCTGGCAGTGTTGGAGGTATTTCTGAACTCAATTCGAGCCGGTGCGTTCATGAGAGTTCTGACGTACATAATCTTGGTCGGCCAATTATTGCTTCTTTTGAGCATCGTTGGTTTGATCGACTACTGGGTTGATTTTAGAGGTCGGATTCGCAAGATCCCGACGACTGAAAGCAACTAAGGAAACTTCCACTTCGGCATTGTCGAAGTAGATATATGGAGATCACATGAAAGTTATTCTTCAAAAAGATGTTAAGGATGTAGGCCGTGTTGGTGAGTTGGTGAACGTTTCTGAAGGTTTCGCAAGAAACTTCTTGTTCCCTCGCAAATTGGCTGCGGAAGCAACTGAAAAACGCGTAAAAGAGTACGAACACTTGAAGCGTGTTGCTGAAGCGAAAAAGAAAAAAGCAATGGCTGAGCGCCAAGAGCTTTTGAACAAAATCAACGGCACAACTGTGACATTCAAGTTGGCAGCAGGTGAAACTGACAAACTTTTCGGGACTGTTACTACTACAGACATCTCTAAAGAGTTGCAAAAAATGGGTCACTCTGTGGATCGTCGTGACATCCACTTGGAAGAGCCTATTAAGGTTTTGGGTCAGCACAAGGCGATCGTACGCTATGCGGAAGGTTTGGAAGCTAAAATCCAAATCTCTGTTGAGCGCGCGTAAGCAGTTCGACTCACGAAAAAGAGAAGATTTCTCGAAGGGACCCCAAAAGGGTCCCTTTTCTTTTGCCATAAAGAAGTCTTATGGCAAATATTTTAAAAATTGTATTGCACTGGTTCCATTTTGGGTGTTTAAAAGCGCCAACTTGGAGGGGTTATGAATTCTATTAAATTTTTGAAAGCAGCTTTGGT
>JANJTG010000388.1 GCA_024711265.1 Bdellovibrio sp.
GGCGAGGTGGGCCGCGGCTTCTCCCTGGTGGGCGCGGAGATGCGGCGCGTGGCGGAGAACGTGCTCGAGTCCACCGCCGAGGTCGAGGAGCTCATCGCGGAGATCCGCGACGCCACCGTGCGCACCGCCGAGGCCACCGCCCGCGGCTCGGCGCTCACGGAGCGGGGCACCTCGCTCGCCGACGCCGTCACCGCCTCCCTCGGCCGCGTCGCCGAGCTCGCGCAGGACACCTCCGGCGAGGTGCGCACCATCAGCCTCGCCACGCAGCAGCAGCAGAGCAGCACCGACCAGCTCGCCGAGGCGATGGGCGACATCCTCTCCGGCACCCAGCAGGAGCTCGGCCGCAACCAGCGCCTCGCCGAGGTGAACCAGCGGCTCCTCGCGCTGAGCGCCGCGCTCCAGCAGGTGGTGGGGCGCTTCCGCCGCGCGGCGGAGGAGGACGGCGCGCAGTGAGCAGCGGGCGCGAGAAGCTGGTCGCGCAGTTCCGCGGCCTGGTGACCGAGCGCCTGGCGCGCGTGAGCCGGGCCCTGGTGGCCCTCGAGGCCGGCGCCGACGTCGAGGCCGGCAAGCAGACGCTGCGCGAGCTCCACGGCCTCAAGGGCGAGGCCCGCATGATGGGCTTCGCCGACATCAACGCCCTCGTGCACGAGATGGAGGAGCTGGTGCGCGCCGCCGAAGGCCGGGGTTACGCGCTCGCCGGCGGCTCCGTCGACGCGCTCCTCGTCGTCTCCGACGCGGTGGCGGTGCTCGCCGGGTCGACCCCGGGGGAGCCGCCCGACGTGCCCCGGCTCCTCGCGTGGCTCACCCAGGCCCTCGAGGGCGAGCGGGCCCTCGGCGGGGCAGGGGAGTCGCCGCCGCCGCCCCTGCCCAGCGCGCCGTCGCCGCCGCCCAGTGCGCCGTCACCGCCGCCCAGCGCGCCGTCTACCTCCCCGGTGGCGCCGGCTCCCTCGGGGACGAGCCCGGCCGGGAGCGGCCTGCACCCGGCGCCGTCGCAGGCCCGCGAGCTCCGCGCCGCCGACTCCAGCATTCGCATCACCCAGCAGAGCCTCGAGGTGCTCACCA
>JANJTG010000077.1 GCA_024711265.1 Bdellovibrio sp.
GACGGCGAAAGTGATCGCGGAACGTCGTGCAAGTCCTGAGGGCCAAGAAGGTTTAAAATCTTTTCTTGAAAAACGTGAACCGACATGGAGACCTCAATAATGGGTAAGTTCTCTCGTATTGCTATCGCCAATCGCGGCGAAGTGGCTGTTCGTATCATCAAGGCTTGTGAAGAGCTGGGAATTGAAACAGTTCTTTTACATTCGGAAGTCGATATTCATTCTCGCGCTTATCGAATGGCGACAAAAACAATCTGCATTGGACCTGCTTCAACGGCGGAAAGTTATTTAAATATTGAAGCTAATATCAATGGAGCTTTGGCCGGGGGGGCTCAGGCCATTCATCCGGGCTTTGGCTTTCTTTCTGAAAATGCCGACTTTGCCGAAGCGGTTCGCAAGGCGGGGTTGGTTTTCATCGGCCCGTCACCGGAATCAATCCGCTCTTTAGGGGATAAGGTTCACTGTAAGGAACTAGCTAAACAAGCGGGCTTGCCTTTGGTTCCGGGTTATCAGGGAGAGAATCAAGAGGTCGCGCATCTGATTACTCAGGCAGAAAAAATCGGTTATCCCGTGATCGTCAAGGCGGCGGCCGGTGGTGGTGGGCGCGGTATGAAGTTGATCAAGTCTTCCGCAGAGGCGGGGGAGTTGATTGAGTCCGCACAGCGCGAAGCCCAATCAGCTTTTGGTTCTCCTAAGGTTTTTTTGGAAAAATATCTTGATCGCGCCAAACACATCGAGTTTCAAGTTTTCGGTGATAGCACGGGAAATGTGGTTCATTTCTTTGATCGGGAATGTTCGGTACAACGTCGTCATCAAAAAATCATTGAAGAGGCCACATCACCTTCGTTGACGGACGAACTTCGTCGTCGCATGGGAGAGGCCGCGTGTGCGATCGCCACGCTTGGAAAATACCAGGGCGCAGGCACGGTGGAGTTCCTTCTGCAAGATGGAGAGTTCTATCTTCTTGAGGTGAACACGCGCTTGCAAGTGGAGCATCCAGTAACTGAAGAGGTGCTAGGGGTGGATCTGGTAAAAATGCAGATCCTGACCGCACAAGGTGAATTTGTTCACGATCCCAAGCAGATTCGTGTCCCCAAAGGGCATTCGATTGAATGCCGTATTTACGCCGAAAATCCTTATTTAGGTGGAGTTCCTTCGACGGGAACATTGGGGCATGTGGAGTGGCCTGAGGGCCCAGGGCGTCGCTATGAGTATGGTTTTGACGAAAACGACACCATCACGCCTTACTATGATCCGATGATTGCAAAAGTGATTGTGTGGGATGAAACACGTCCTCGCGCGATTCAAAAGATGATTCGCGTCTTAAAAGACTCTGTGGTTTTTGGAGTGCATACGAATATTCCGTATTTGATCGAGATTTTATCTCACAAAGAATTTGTGATGGGCACGATGACCACTCGATTTATTGAAACGTACTTTAGTGAACCGCTGAAAGAACCCACTCTTTCTGAAACAGAAAAGAAAGTGGCGGAAGGAGCTTTGTTGCAACTTCGCGGGGGCGGAGATCAGGCGGCCTCGTTGGCAGTTTCTCCGTGGGCGTCTTACTGGAGGGGGATCTAATGGAAATCAAAGTTCGTATCGATGGAGTGGACCATAAGGCCCAGGCTCAACTGATCAAAAGCACTTTGTGGGTGCATCACAATGGGCGCGTGTTTACGGTGGATGCGGGGACTGGACGAAAGTCTCGCAAAAAGGCCGGGGCCGGAGGTTCTTCGGATCAGGTGATAGCCCCGATGCCGGGAAAGGTGACCAAGATCTTGTTAAATCCAGGCTCTGCCGTGTCGATCGGGCAAGCCGTCTTGGTGATGGAAGCAATGAAGATGGAGTATACTTTAAAGGCCGAGATTGAGGGGACGATTGATTCCGTCAACTGCGCGGTTGGAGAACAGGTGGCTCTTGGAAAAGCTCTTGTGAGAATTAAGCCGACGGCCGATAAATAAGGACTATGAAAAAATCAGTTGTTATTGTGGAAATGGGATTAAGAGATGGCCTGCAAAACGAAAAAACCGTTTTGGATGCGGACACTCGTGTGGAGTTTGCAAAACGACTGATTGAGGCTGGCACCAAACGTGTCGAGATTGGTTCTTTTGTATCCCCTCAGTGGGTGCCACAGATGGCGGGCACGGCCGAGGTTTTGAAGAAGACCCAAGAATTGGCTAAGACAAAACAGATTCCTCGGAAGACCGAGTTTTCCGTGTTGGTTCCCAACGAGCGGGGAATGTTGGACGCTATTCAAAATGGCGTGAAGGAAGTGGCGATCTTTGCCGCGTGCTCAGAATCTTTTTCTAAGAAAAATATCAATTGCACCATTGAAGAAAGTTTTCAGCGTTTTGAGCCGGTGATGGCTTTGGCAAAAAAACATAAAATCAAAGTGCGCGGGTATCTTTCAACCTGTTTTGGCTGCCCTTTCGAGGGAAAAGTCTCTGAAGCGAAAGTAATTAAGCTGGCGCAAAAAATGTTTAAGCTGGGAGTTTATGAAATCTCTATCGGTGACACCATCGGCGTGGCAGATGTGGGACAGGTGGAGTCCTTGTTTAAAAAGCTTAAAAAAGTGATCCCGGCGAAGAAACTTGCGGGTCACTTCCATGATACCCGCGGGCAAGCTCTCGCGAATATTTTGGCGGCCTACAAGCTGGGTGTGACGGTGTTTGATACAAGTCTCGGCGGTTTAGGGGGATGCCCTTATGCTCCAGGCGCTACGGGAAATGTAGCGACGGAAGACGTGGTTTATATGTTCCACGGAATGGGTGTTAAGACCGGGCTTCAGCTTGATAAGTTGTTGGAGTTAAATCCTTGGGTGGCGGAAAAAATTCAACATCCGCTTCCTTCAAAGGTTGGCAAAGTCGGAAGACTCAAGCCGCTGGGTAAAATTCTTTAGAATCGTGTTCCTCTAGTGAAGAGGAACACCTCGTTGATAATAGTTTGTGACTTCAAATTCTTTTGGATCGATCACTTTTTGATCTACGATATAGGAACGGAAGATATATTCCACGGTCAGACCGGTATCGATGAACGATGGAAGGTCTTTTACCTTCGGATAAAAGTCGCCGCCTTCAGCCATAAAATTATTCATCGCAAGCTTATAGATCTTTCCGACTTTGATTTCTTCATGGTTGATCTTAAGTTCCAGAATCTTATTTTCCGTGTTGGTGGTTAAAGTCACTCCACTCATTTGTGGGAAGTTGCCTTCGCCCGGATTCATTTTCGCGATAACTTCCATGTACTTGATTAGCTCTGCTCCAGTCAGTTCAACAGTGCAGACGGTGTTGCCGAAGGGGAGGACCTTAAAGATGTCTCCATAGGTGATGGGTCCGGGCGCAATACTTGCGCGAATGCCGCCAGAGTTGATCAAAGTGAGATCTGCCTGGGTCCGAAGTTGAATGGTTTTAGTCACTAAGTTGCCAAGATTTGTTTCTTTGTGGCGGACATTGGCGCGTTCGCCATCTAAGAAGACGGGGGTTTCGCCGACAACGGTTTTAAGTTTTTCAGCACTGAGTTGTCTAAGGGGATCTAAGATTGCAAGAAGTGCGGGATCTTCTTCCCCGGCAATGGGTTTGAGTTCTGAACTTTTTAAAGAGATCTTACCATCAAGGAATTCGAGATTAAGAATTCCGACTTTTTGATTCTTTTCGAAAGCATGAAAAATAAAAGTTCCATTTTCGATCTCGGGAACGGGCAAAGAGGAATGAGAGTGACCACCCAGGATCAGATCAATTCCCGGCACGGTTCGAGCCAAAAGAACATCATTAGGGCCTGCGCAGTTTCCAAGCGGGCACCATCCCAAGTGACTGAGCACAACAACAACGTCTGCGCGTTGTCTTAAGAAAGGGATCCATTTCTGAGCGGTGGCAATCGCGGGATCAAAGATCAAACCTTGGGTATTCGCGGGAAGACTTAAAAAAGGTGTGTCTTCGGTGGTTAGACCCAAAAAAGCGACGCGAAGATTTTGTTCTTCTTTGATAATGAAGGGGATGATCGGAAGGTATTGAGCTTTGGCTGAACGAATATTCGCTGATAAAAAAGGAAATTGGGCCCAAGAGTGTTGTTGTGCAAGCACATGCCAGTGTTTGTCGAATTCGTGGTTGCCGATGGCCATTGCATCAAAACCGATGGCTTGCATGGCGCGGAAGTCGGGTTCTGCCATCAGAAGATCAGACTCAGGAGTTCCCGTATTTACGTCTCCGCCGGAAGTCAGAAAGAACAAAGAATTATTCTGTCGGGCTTCTTGGCGCGCGTTTTTCACCAAAGTCGAGAGGATTGCAAAACCGCCTTCATTATTTGTGGGCGATTTATAGAAGTGGCCGTGGGTGTCGCTCACGTGAAAGAAAGTCAGATCGTACTTTTTTCCGGCGTCGTACGTGAAGGCTGTGGAAGAGACAAGCAGGGAGAGAAATAAAATAAGAAATTTCATCATGGGCCGACTCCTAAGGGGCTCAAGATATGCCACCTTTGCGTGTAATTTGTCGAGCCCAAAGTAAAGTGAACTGACTGCTGTACTTTTTACAGGAAAAAGAGACCTTGCATGAAGGCCCCTTAAAACCAGAATTCCCCTCCCACGAGGCCAGAGAACCCTTCCGTGAAGTAGGAATAGGTTTCCTGATAGCGATAGTCTAAGAGATTATTGAGGCGCGTGTACAGGGTCAGACTCTGGTTGACCTCATAGGAGTAAGAAGCATTGGCCACCACATATCCCGGCAAAGTGGTCAGGCTTGTGTTGCTGTTGCGATCCAGTCGTTCTCCGGAGCCGACCAGCTCGAAGCTGCCAGTTTGCACACCCCAAGAGTGAGTGTACTTCAGGCTGCCATTGACCAAGGGGCGACGAATAAGCCAGCGGGCATTGTCGAGGTCGCGCGGCTCTTGGTAGCCGTAAGTAAACAGGATTGATGAAACGTCGCTGGGTCTTAAGGTGTAAGCCACTTCGACCCCATGGGTTTCTGACTTATTGACGTTCGTGTAGCGCAGAGAAGGGTAACTTCCCTGCGTGACGATCAAGTTGGAAAACTGAGAATTGAAGACAGTCAGGGAAAGTTGTTGCCGATCCGAGATCTCGATATCTTGCGATAAACTGTATTGAGTAGCTCGTTCCTCTTTCAGGTCAGGATTCCCATAGGTGGAATAAAGTTGGAACAAAGAGGGAATTTTATATCCCGTAGAGACTTCAAGCTTAGTGTTTTTTAAGAACGTAAGGCCCACTTGATAAGTGCCGACGGGATCTTGCTTTTCCCAATTCTCGACGCGTCCACCGACAGAAAGATCAAAACTTTCCGTCATCTTGTAGTCGAGCTTGGCAAACAAGCCTCGTTGCTCAGAAAAAGAGTTCGAGATTTCGACGCCCTTATCGCGATAGACAAAGTCCTCGTGGATATAACTAAGTCCTGTCAACAAAGTCAGGCTTTCTGTTTTGAGAGGGGTCACATCCAAACGAACAGTGCGAAGGTTGGCGCCATAACTTTGATCCGTAAGAGTGGGGTTGGTGGAGTTGACTGGTTGATCGAAGTCGCGAACACTGTTTTGTCCACTCAAGCTTAAGCGAGGACTCCAAGTAAAGCTGTTAAACTTGAGACCTGAGGATATCGCCAATTGACGACTGTATTGTTGAAAATCATCGGCATCGACAATTTGATAGTTTTGATTTGAACTGGGAGAAAAATTGAGTTCTTGGACGTAGTTGGCCTTGATGCTGCCATCCACGGACCCTTTCCACACGTAAGTACCTTCTCCATTCCACGAATTGCGAGAGTAAGTGCGAGAAGAATCTAAAACAGGGGATTCGCTGTCTCTCCAAGATCCATGACCACGGAAGATCATTCCTTGATTGTCATCAATGGGCTCGGTGTGAACTGCGGTGATGTCAGTGAGGTGTTGAGTTCCAACTTGTCCCTGAATCCCGGTCTTGGTTACGAACTCTTGCGGGATGGTCTCGATTTTGATGACGCCACTCAGGGCTTGTCCACCGTACAAAACCGTCTGGCTGCCTTTGATGATTTCAATGCGACGAACAGATTTAATATCCAAAGAATTCAAATTAAAAGTTCGTTGAATCGTAGAGGCGTCGTAAAAAGGAATGCCATCGATAAGAATCAAAACATGGCTTGAGTCTCCGCCGCGAATGTAGATGGAGTTGGGCTGAAACGGCGTGTTTGTCACGGTGACGTTGGCCTGGCTTGACAGCAAGCTGGTGATATTCGGAGAGCGGGATTCTTTGATCGCCTTTTCGTCAATAATGATTCGGCTGGAGGTGTTAAACACCATGTCTTCGACCACGGTCTCGAAGGACGGAGGAGCCTCTTGTGCCACACTCAAAAGTGGGAAGAGGACAAAGATCAGAGCTCGGGAAATATTCTTCTTCATGAGAAATCCTTCTAGTTCACGCCAAGTTTAAATCGATAGGTGTAGCGAATCTTGACCGCAACGGATTCAGTTCCTTTTTGGGCGGGTTGAAATTCGAATTTTTTTAAAGCTTCAATGGCAGATTCATTCAGTCCGTATCCAGGACCGCTTACAATATGCACCTCGCGGACTTTGCCGGTGCGATCAATCAGAATATCTAAGATCACCGGACCATCGATGCGGGCTTGTTTGGCCTCTTCAGGATAAGTGGCTTTATATTCCTTGGCGACCTTTGGAAAACGAGTCACATCACCCCAACCGACAGGAGCGCTGTCACCCTCATTGCCCGAGGTTTCGGCGGTGCCGGAGTTTTCATTGGGAGAAGTCTCTGCAGCGGCACTACTCCCAGAGGGGAGAGCGGGCTTTGGGGCGAGTTTTTGAGGTGCTGACCTTGGCAAAGAGGATTGGGGGGATTTTTCTCCGCTCGAGGGAAGAGGAGAGCTTAGCGTCAGATCAATCACTTCGTCGGTGGATGAATGCAAAGAGTTTACAGCGGAGAACCAAAGTGTCAGGCCCAGCGCTAAATGCAAGCTCAATGAAAGTAAGTTCCAGAATAGGTTTTTCAAAACGTTCCCAATCTCCCACAGATTGAGGTGATGATCAATCTTGAGTGTAAGAAAAGTGGGGAGTCTCAAATTGAGACAGGGCATTGGTTTTGTACTGTAAAGTCCTAGAGGTGAACCTATGGACTCTAAACGAAGATATTTGCATTTGATTCCTTCTGCGATGGTTGTGACGTCCCTTATTTTGTCAGCCTGTCAAGAGACTAGCCATCAGGTCACTCCGCGAGTTGCCTCTGGGAACAAAGGGGGCGTCCGAACAGAGTCGATGGCGGAGCGCAATAAGATGACCAAGGATCAGCAACGTTACGTTGTAAACCCGACGGATCTTGCCGCCTACAAAACTCACCTTGCTGCGATCTTTGATTCCATGTCTGAAGATGCGTTAACTCCCTGGTCGGCGCTTTTTAAACTTAAAGTCTGGGTGGTGGGGCCTGTGGATCTGAAGAAAGACGCCTCTTCCTCGGTGTCGATCACCTATTCTGAAACATCGAAGCAGCCGATGGCCCGTCAAACACAATATCAAGTTTGGTTTGATTCGCGTGTAATGGAAAAAATGAATGATAAAGACAAGGCGGAATACCTTCTGGGTGAATTTCTGACCAGTCTTTATACTTTTAAAAGTCTTTCAAACAATGAACTTTGTGGTTTGGTGAAAGAGGTTTATCCCGGGAGTGAATGCGCTTTGTCGGTCTCTAAAGGAACGGAAGAAGAAAAGATAGTGCAGAGAGCGAAGGCCATCAAAAAGACTTTGACCCCGACAGCGTATCGGAAGGCTCTGACCCAGGAAGATTATAACAACATTCGCCTGGTTAAGTCCTATATTCTTCAGCAAAGTGGAAGCTTGAGACACGCCGATCTTGTTGTGAAGATGACCGAGAACGGATTTGACGAGCGTATCTTTTCACTCAAACTGAAAACGGCGAGCGAGGTCAAAGACCCTTCGGTTCTTGACAGTGAAACGATTGAATCTCTTTTTGCTCAGGCGAAGGCTTTGGATAAAACTCAAGCTGATTGTCACTATCTACAATCTGCGACTAAGGGCGTCTGTGATATTGCCGCTCAACGCACTCTGGAAGAAATTCCGGGCTCGGAAGTTAAACAGGCCTTGTTGTCCCTGACGGTCAAAGAAAGTGAAGCCAAAGAATCTTTATTATCCGAGACGGTTTATCAGGTGTCGAAAATCAAGATCGCGAAATACACCGACGTGGCGACAAAAGAGGAGTTCTTCCTGGTGCCACTGACCAGTGTCAGTATGAGCGAGCGAGTGGTGGGGGCTTCATATCGAACGAACTATTTGCTGGCCGTGAAGACAGTCGTGAATAAAAGCGAAATTTTCAAACTTGCCGGAGTTCTCTCGGTGCCTGGTGTTGTGACCAAGGTCACTCAAGATGAAAGCAAAGGTAAAGTGCTTTGCGAGGGCTCCCTGGCAGCATTAAAGGACAAAAGTACGGACGTTGTTTTGATTGCTAAATCCGATAAATACCTAGGGTCTCTAAAAGAGATTTTGAAGGGATTAAATCCCGTTCCCCCTTGCTGGTAATATGAAAGCGCAACTTCGAGATCGACCCTTGAAATAAAGGGTCGACTTGTGTTAGGCTATGTCTGTCGGGCGATAGCTTGACGATTATGAGAAAATAAATCCGTCGTAAATTCTTTTTTTAATAATAATTCATGGGCCCTTCCGGGTCGTTGGACGGATTTCTATGCAAAACAATTTATTTCAAGTGACCGCAAGGTCACTCGCCTTTGAGTTGCCTCAAGGCGATCCACTTTTTTCGAATGTCTCTTTCACCCTCAATACCGAGCGCGTGGGGTTGGTGGGGCCCAATGGAGTGGGCAAAAGCACGCTGGCTAAGATTCTTGCGGGTTCTTTGAGCCCATACTCTGGAGATATTCAGAGCTCTCACGCCACCACTTATCTTTCGCAATCCGAAGAGGCGCCCCAGGGAAGTGTTGGGGAGTACCTCGTAAATCTTTGGGAAAGTCCCCAGAGTCGCCCGGAGTTGTGGGGGCCTCTTTTGCAAGATATTGAACTGGACCGAAGAGCCCAAGATCTCAGTGGTGGTGAGTGGATGCGAGTTCGCATTGCAGAGGCTTTGTCCCGAGTGGGGGGGCTTTTGATTTTGGATGAGCCGACCAATAATCTGGATCGCGAGGCCCGAGCTCATATCGCGCGGTTTATTGATTCTTATGAGGGTCCTTTATTGGTGATCAGTCACGATCGAGAATTGCTGAATTATGTTGATGTGATTTGGGAGTTGTCGAATCAGGGTCTTTCGATCTATGGCGGAAACTATTCCTTTTATAGCGAACAAAAGACAGCAGAGCGTACCTTACAACAAGAAAAAATAGATCGGGCCCGGCGCGAGAAAAAGAAACTTGAGCGAGAGCATCACGAAAAATTGGAATCTCAAGAAAAACGAATGCGCCAAGGGGAGCGTATGGCGGCTCGAGGGGGATTGCCTCGAATCTTGATTGGAGGTTTAAAGAGAAGAGCTGAAGAGACTCGGGGAAGAATTCACTCCCATGAGGAAAAGCGTGTGGAAAAAGCTCAAGAGGATTTTCAAAACTTGCTGGCACAAGAAAAGAAAGAAAATCGTTTGGGCCTCGAGTTACCAGAGACCTCAGTCCCGGAAGGCAAATTAGTCTTTGAAACGCAGGCCTTGAACATTCAATTTGCCTCTCAGGAGAAACATCTTTGGTCACAACCTTTGACTGTGACGATGAGGGGCCCTCGTCGGTGGGCTCTGTCAGGAAGAAATGGGGTCGGAAAATCCACCTTCATTCGGCTTTTGATTGGAAGTGCCTCAGAGAGCTTACGAATCTTTGGGGATTGGAAAAAGGGAGACCTTCATACGGCTTTTTTGGATCAGAGTTATTCGATTCTAAAAAAAGATCAAAGTGTTCTTGATAATATCATGTCGTGCTCTCGCTATGATCTGATTGAGACTCGTAATCGCCTTGCTAGATTTCAGTTTACGGGCGAAAAAGTGAATCAAAAGATTGAAACTTTAAGTGGTGGAGAGAAATTAAAAGCGGCATTGGCGAAGATTCTTTTGGCAGACCTGGCTCCGCATTTTCTTATCTTGGATGAGCCTACGAATAACTTGGATCTTGAAAGTTTGGAGGTTTTAGAGAATGCCCTGAATGAATATCAGGGGGCTCTTTTGGTGGTTTCGCATGACGAGGTCTTCCTTAAGAACATTGGAATTGAGGAGGTCTGTCTTTTGCAATCTTGACCTTTACTATGATTGCTCGTTGGTTGACGTCCTTGAGTTTTGTGTGTTTTGGCCTACTTAGCCTGATGGTTCTTCAGATGACGAAGAGACCGCTCTGTATTGATTCCAAGGTTGTCGAAAGAATTGACAGGCTATCAGAATCAGGGACCGAGACGGTTTATCGTTGTGCTCTGAACAAGGCGACCCCCTATAGTCAATTCTTCAGCGAGCGATCTAAGGATCTTTCTTTTCGGATTCAACAGATTGAAAGGCTTTTGGAAAGTTCGGAGCCTTTTTATCGCAAGGTTCAGATAACAGTTCTTGAGGATCGTCCTTATCTATTTCGAGTTCAGGGACATCATATTTACATTGGCAAGAATTTGTTGGAGGCCCCAGGGCATTTAGAAAAAGCTTTGGCGAAAGTCTGGTATCGAGAACGCAACGAAGCGCTTTTTGCTCAACAAGTTTTGATGGAAGAAGTCGTCACTGACTTTCTGATTCATTTACAAAGTGGAGATTTGGATCTCGGTGATCCCAACACCCACATCAAGACGGCCTTACGCAAGGTTAAATGGCCTTATGTTTTAAAGTCCGTGGCGGCGTACTGTGATTCCCCGTGGAAGCAGTCCGAGCACTTTGCGGTCTGTCAAAATAAGCAGGATGCCTCGGCCTTGTTGGATCAGCAGGTCGTTGAGATGAGCTTACGTCCACTCTTGGTGACAAGTTGGATTCGCTCTTATCGAGATCTCTCGGTGAAGGAGCGTTTTCTTTTTGTTCAGGGTCTTCCTCAGCTTCTAAGATCAGAACACTCGCCAAGTTTGCCTTTGACGGCGGGGGTAGGTGTTGCTGGTATTCAAGATACCGCTTTATTGAAGGCCGCAGAAGCCATTAAGAATGTCAGCTCCTTCATGGCAACGTCCACGGCCATGAAAGATTCTGAGATTCAGCGTCTGTTTGTGTCTAATTTCACAAATGAATT
>JANJTG010000402.1 GCA_024711265.1 Bdellovibrio sp.
GTACGCCAGAGGCTGGAGTGGTGGTCAAATGCAGCATTGTATTGAAGTGTGCGAGGAAGAGCAAAGCTCAAACTCAGGAAGGGTTGAAGGTTGGGCTCTCCCTCCGATAAAAGTAAAGGATCCGAGTAATGAAGGAAACTCCAATGGAACCCCTCCTGAATATGTTGCTGAAGAAACTCCGCAGGCGTGTACCGAGAACTTTGATGCTGAGGTTTCCACCTGTGAGCAAGCGACGTTAAAAGCTGCTAAATCCTGTGATGAGAACAGCTCTGGCCTTAGCTCTGTGGCAAACATGGCTTCTCAGGCAACTCTTCTTGCTGGGCAAAAGGGATCCATGGGTATTCAGGAAAGTTGTTCGAAAATGGCGAGCGTCGCTAAAGCGGCAAGTCTTGCCCTTATAAGTTACCGGCAGCTTTGTTCTAGTGCGGTGAGTGTGTGCGAATCAAAATGCTCGGTATCAATTACTCCTAAATGTGGCAATAGCAGCTCGCAAAGAGTGACTGATGCTCGATCTGCTATGGCGGGCAATGCTTCCTCATGTAGGTCATTCTCTGCAAAAATGGCAGAGGCTGCCGCTGCCGCTCAGAACTATGCAATGATGCACACCAACTCGCAGGCCTGCGCCAATCTTACCAGTGGCACAGGGACTCCGGGCGAAATTTGTAAGACGGATCCCAGTTATCCAGGTTGTACTCCACAGGAGAAAATGGACTGTACCAATCCTGCGATGGCAAGCAATAAGGTATGCATTTGCAGTAAGTCGCCGAGTAATCCGATTTGCACCTCGCAACACGAAATAACCGATAATCGTAGTCCTTTAATATCAGATAGGGGCAGCTCACCAGGAAAAGGAAAGTCATTCGCTGAAGACAGCAATATAAGCAGTAAAAGTAATTCTCTTCCAGGGGGAGGGCCCGCAAGCACCTACGAGGCCGTTGATGGGCAGCAGGGCGAGAGTTCTAACCTGAGCGCCGGCAACCTTACTTCAACAATGAAAAAACGCCTCAAAGAGAAGAAGGGCATTAAAGATCAACCTGTAACAGATGGATTTTACAGTTCCGGAGCCTCAGGTTCTTCAGCAGAAAAGAGATATGAAAGTTTGAAATTGGAAAGCTCA
>JANJTG010000090.1 GCA_024711265.1 Bdellovibrio sp.
GCACTGTTCGCCCAATCGTAAAAGGCCCAGCTATAAATCTTCTTTTTTTGTGTTGGCTCCATCGCCCCCCCGACCTCCTTCAAAGAGAACACGGAACGCTGAGGAACGGAAGAAGAAAATCGAGACCAAAAGAGTCAATAAGAACATCACCGTCGCCAGCGCATTCAACTTGGGACTTACCCCCATTTTCATCGCCGCATAGAGCTTCACAGGTAACGTGTCCTGCCCCACTCCGTTGACAAAATAAGTGATAAGGAAATCATCAAAAGACAAAAGAAAACTCATGATGAAGCCGCCTAAAATAGCGGGCTTTAATAGAGGCAAAAATACTGTTCTATGAATCTGCCACTCACTAGCCCCCAAATCACGAGCGGCGTCCTCTAAAGCAATCTCGAGAGTCGCCAAACGCGCAGACACAGCCATCATGACGTAAGAAATCGAAAAACTCACATGGGCTATCACCACCGTGTTTAAACCCAACTCAAACTTCAGCAAGAAGAACCACGACAGAAGGGACAGCGCAAAAACGATTTCAGGAAAAATCAAAGAAACCACAGACAAGGCATCCAACGCCTTCACCCAAGACCCTCGATTTTTATAAAGACCCAACGCTCCCAGAGTTCCCAAAAACGTCGCGATACTGGCTGCACAGACCCCCACCACGAGGCTATTGAAAAGAGCTCCCATCCAAGCCTCATCCCCTATCACCTCACGAAACCAGTGCAGGGAAATCTGCAAAACGCCATCCTCCTTTAAAAGAAGACTGCCTGCCATCATGACGGCGATGGGAAGGTATAAAAAAACCAATGTAAACCAAAGAACCACTTTGGCTGTTTTGGGAGCTGCAGGGCGTGATCTTTCTTGCTTCACCCGGACACTCCCTTTCTTTTTTGAACGGCAAATACCACCCAAATTAAAGTCACCATCATCACGACGGACAAAGCCGATCCAAAGGGCCAGTCACGTGACTTTAAAAACTGTTCGGTGATCAAATTTCCATACAACATGGACTTAGCTCCGCCCAAAAGATCTGGAATCAGGAACTCCCCCAAGGAGGGAATAAAGACCAGCAAAGACCCCGCCCACAGGGCTTTTTTAAGATTGGGCAAAATGACCGAAAATAAAATTCGCCAACTTCCCGCCCCTAAATCCTGAGCGGCCTCTATCAGACTAAAATCAAATTTTTCAAAGGCGCCATAAAGGGGTAACACCATGAAAGGAAGATACGTCGTCACCATACCATAAAGAACTAGAAATTTATTCTGAGTCAATGCAAATGGATCAAAAGGCACGCCGACATTGTGCAGAGTCCCCTGCAAAGGCCCCTCTGCTCCTACAAAAACGCGGATGGCATAGATACGAATCACCAGATTCGTTAAAAAAGGAAGCACCATCGCCATCACATAAAAATGGCGCACAGATCCGCGCGCCGTCGCCATTTCCCAAGAAATTAAAATACCCAATACCAAACTCAGCCCCGTGGTCAGGGCTGCCAGTTTCAAACTTTCCCAAAGGACTCCCGCGTATGTCGCGGAAAACACCCTGGCATAATTTTGTAAAGTCCAAGACCACTCAATCCCCCCATAGGTTCCCCGTGTCGCCAAACTCACAAAGACCACAATCAAAAAGGGCGCAAAGATAAAAACAAGGAACCACAAGAGTGTCGGAAGAAGTAGATAATCGCGGAGCTTCATTTCCCGCGCTCTCCAAAGGCCATGGCCTTACGCACATAAGCCTCGAGATTCATACCTAGACGAATCTGATCTGCGGGGATGTTGACCTTGCCCTTGATCAAACTTCCATCGCCCAAACGAATGGTGGCAAGGTCTTGACTGATCTCAACAAGTTCTCCGCGCAGACAACTGGTGGATTCAATAAATTGAGATGAAAAAATAGTTCCCGGTGACTCAAAGATCTCTCGCGGAGAACTGACCTGTTCCAAAACACCGTGATTCATAATACCAATACGATCTGAAAGCGCCAAAGCCTCTTCCTGATCATGTGTCACACAAATAAACGTCAGCCCCAACTTTCTTTGTAAAGCTCGCAGTTCTTTCTGCATATGCTCTCGCATTCTTTGATCCAAGGCTGAAAGTGGCTCATCAAGCAAGAGCACTTGAGGTTCATTCACCAAAGCTCTGGCCACGGCCACCCGTTGAGATTGTCCACCCGATAGAGTTTCTGGCTTGCGATCCTTGAACTCGGGCATATCCACTAAGGCCAAAACCTCAGCGACCTTGGCTTCGATCTGATCTTGAGAAAAAGATTTCAGCTTCAAACCATAGGCGATATTCTGAGCGACGGTGAAATGAGGGAAAAGAGCATACTTTTGAAAAACCATATTAAAGGGACGCTTCTGGGCCGGCATATGGTCCACCCGCTTCCCGTTCAATAAGATCTGCCCCGAACTGGCGCTTTCAAGACCCGCAATAATACGCAAAAGCGTCGTCTTGCCGCAGCCGCTCGGCCCCAAAAGAGAGAAAAACTCTCCCTCGCTGATGGAAAGATTGATTCCCTTCAAGGCCGTTTGACTGGAAAAACTTTTACCTATATTCAGAAGCTCTAGCATGATTTGTACAATAAGAAGGAATTAAAAAAATGTCGAGAATATTGATCTGGAGTCTGTTTCTTTGTGGTCTTCTTGCTTCTTGTACCGGAAAGAAACACGCCGCCCTAGAAAGCAAAGAGGTCAACCTGGCCATTTGGGGCAACTACCTTTCTGCGGAAATGCAATCCCAATTCGAAAAGGAAACCGGCATCAAGATCCATATTTCCAACTATTCCTCGAATGAGGAGCTTCTCGCCAAGGTCCAAATGGGCTCTTCGGGGATTGATGTGGCCGTACCCTCTGACTATATGGTCGATATCATGACGAAGATGAATCTTTTGGAATCTCTTCAAAAAACACTTATCCCCAACAAAGCGGGCATCGCAGATCGCTTCCTCCGTCAAGATTTTGATCCTGAAAATATCTATTCCCTTCCTTATACATGGACCACCGCTGGAATTGCCGTCAATCGTGACCTCTACAGAGGCTCCGTGAAAGGCTGGAAGGATCTTCTCAACAACGACGAACTCAAAGGTAAAATCGCTCTTCTTGACGACGTCCGTGAGACAATGGGAGCCGCCTTGTTGCTTCATGGGTTCAGCGTGAACTCAACGCAACCCGAAGAGGTGAAGAAAGCCAAGGACACTTTGTTAGCTGCAAAAAAGAATATCAAAATGTTTTCTTCGGACACGGTCGACATTCTTAGCAACAAAGAGGTCGTCGCAGCCCAGGCCTATTCCTCCGATGCTCAGCAGGCCGCCGCGAAGACTTCTGGAAAAATTGAATTTATCACCCCGATTGAAGGTGCCACCATTGCTATCGATAATTTGGTTATTTTAAAGGGTGCCAAGAACTTACAAGCGGCCCACAAGTTGATCAATTTTCTTCTCAGTGAGGTGGCCGATAAAAATAAAGTGACGGTCATTAAAAGCGGGCCAGTTCTAAAAAGCCATCTGGCTCTTATGCCCTCCGCTGAGGTCTTAAATAAACTCGTTCGGATTAAAGACCTAGGTAAAAACAATCGTCTTTATGAAGATGCCTGGCTTGAGATAAAAACGAAATAGTTTCTATATTCTGGTTGATTCCACAACTGGGGACTTATCGTCCACTTGCTTTTCGAGGGCTGGTTTGTGTTCCGTCTTAAACTCGGTATACAAACAAACAGCCCCAATCAAGGTGAAGACGACACCTGCCGTGAGATAAAGTATAATACTTCGCCGATCTTGCCTGAATATATAGAAACAAAGCCCTATCAGAATAAATATAGGCCCTACAACCGCCATGGACGCGAGGACTTGCTTGAGCGCAAAGACCCCTAACTCAGAATACATAACCACCACCTACGTTCAATATTTGGTTATTGTCTACTGAACTCTTCGGATGGACGCTCAAGAACCATTAACAAAAAGAGGACTTTCTCGAGTGAAGAAAACAAGATTTAATGTTGATAGATCAATTTGGGAATTTCCGCTTGGGACCCCTAGAAATGCGCAATGAAGGAATCCGGATTTGAGACGAGAGTCAAATGATTGCGCTTCTCAACGATCTCCACCGCAACGCCGATGGAGTTAAAGAGCTCAAGGTGTCGGGACGCATTCACCACTTCATCCAGAGCCCCTGTAAACACTTTGACGGGGGGCTTTAAGCGACGAAGACGTTCGATCACATCCTCCGGAGGCGTCACCGCCTGGAGGTACTGGGAACTGTAATGAAGCTTTTCTTGTCCCGTCCGAAAGATCTCGGGCATTTGAACATGAAACCCGTCTTCGTCGGGCACAATCCAGCCTCCATAACCTTCCTGAAAGGCTTCAAAACTTGGCGGCAGATACGGAGCCAAGGCAACAAATTTCGCAAACTGATTACGCAAGTCAGAGACCGCGACACGAAGAGCGAATCCTCCGCCTAAAGAGTGCCCAGCCAGAGTCACTCGCGAAACAGCTTTTTGCATTTTTATATGAATCAGAAGTTCTTCAAGATCAATTTCAAGCTGCGAAGAGGAGATAGAATCCGTCAAAGCACGACTGACGCCATGACAACGAAAATCAGGAGTCACCACCATACCCATGCCGGACGATGCCAGCAAAGACGCTAAGACACACATATATCGACTGTCACTACCCACTCCATGATAGAGGACGATCAAATCCTCGGACCAGGCGGGATAAAATCGATAAGACAACGAATCCCCTTGGCGCGTACGAAAAGATTCCTGAAGGGCTAACTTCCCCAAAGGAATCTTGAAGCTTCTCAAGTCCAAGGTTTTTCCGTTCATCAGGCCAACTGCTCTTGATGCTTTTTATGTTGATAGTACTCGTAGTCCCCTTCGTAAATACGAAGTTGATTTTTGTCGACCTCAAAAACCCGTGTCGTCACCTCTCGCAAAAAGTGGCGATCATGGCTGACGATCATGACCGTGCCAGGGAAGTTCTTGATCGCCTCTAAAAGAACCTCACGTGACTTGATATCCAAGTGATTCGTGGGCTCATCGAGAATCAAAAAATTTACGGGTTGTGCCAAGATAGTTGCTAAGACGACCCGTGATTTTTCACCACCCGAAAGAATCGAGATTTTCTTTTCCGCTTCTTCTCCAGAAAACTTGAAGGCCCCTAACAAACTTCTTACAAACCCCATTCCCGCATTAGGAATGCGCGAATGAACTTCGTCTAAAATCGTGGCTTTCGGATCAAGAACATCCAAAGAGTTTTGACTGAAGTAACCTAAGTTGATGGACGCCCCCAAAGTGACTTTCCCATCCGATGGGTCTGCATGACCTGCGATGATTTTTAAAAGTGTGGATTTCCCAGCGCCGTTAACGCCGACAACTGCAATACGATCCATGCGTTTCACCAAGGCATTAGCCCCAGAAAAAACTAATTTCGCTTGCCCGTCATCGCGATTCCAAATTTTACTGAGGCCCTCAAACTTCACCACCTCATCCCCGCCTCGCGGCGGAACGGGCCATTCAAATTTGATTTCGTCTTCTTCCGGCGGAATTTCAATGCGATCAATTTTTTCCAACTTCTTCACGCGCGACTGCACTTGTGCCGCGTGCGAAGCCCGAGCTGCAAAGCGCGCAATAAACTCTTCTTCCTTCGCCAGCATGTCTTCTTGACGTTTTGCCGCTGCAATCAACTGCTCTTTACGAATGTCTCTTTCGCGCTCGTAGAAGTCATAGTTTCCGCCATAGACAGTAATGGTCTTGTTGGCGATTTCGACAATTTTTGAAACCAAACGATTCATGAAGTCACGATCATGGCTTGTCATGAGGATCGCACCCTTGAAGTTCACCAACCACTCTTCAAGCCAGATGATCGATTCAACATCCAAGTGATTCGTCGGCTCGTCCATCAACAAAACTTCAGGGTTCAGTGCCAAGATTTTGGCAAGAGCAATACGCATCTTCCAACCACCCGAAAAACTTTCTGTCGGGCGATGATAATCGTCGGGACCAATTCCAAGACCTGTCAAAATCTCAGCGGCTCGTGACTCCAAATCATAACCACCCAGGCGTTCAAACTCAGCTTGAAGCTCCCCATATTCTTCGAGGATCTTTGTCATCTCATCGGCATCAAGATCTGGGTCCGCCAACTTTGCTTCACACTCTTGCATACGGTTTTGCATCTCGGTGATATTGCCCACCGCCGATTTAACTTCCTCAAGAGCTGAGCGTCCTTTCATCTCTTCGATGTTTTGGGAAAAATAACCAATGACGGTGCGATCGGATTTAGAGATAGTTCCACCGTCGATCCCCTCTTCGCCAGTGATAATACGAAAGATCGTCGTCTTACCAGCCCCGTTAGGGCCGACCAGACCAATTTTTTCACCGGCGTTAATTTGAAAAGAACCATTGCGGTAAAGAATCTTATTACCGTGCTGCTTTGAAATATTCGATAAATGAATCATGTTTTCCCTAAACTCGAATTGAATAAATACCCGTTTTATATAGCTCGAAACTTCCCAACATGCCCGCAAAATTTTAAAATATTTTGCTTAGTTTTTTAGCACCTCACGCAGTGTACACAAAAAAGGGGATTTTCGCGAATTTCCTCTCGCAAAAGATCTAGAAATATCAAGCACTTCGCAGAAGATGGAATCCGCTCACATGGTCCCCGCGTTGCTTTGATACCCCAGTGGGGGTAACAAATGACCACAACACCGAACCACACGCTTTTTAAAAACAATATATTCGCAACGACGATCGTTTTGCTTTTAGTCCTGTCGACAGGATGTGCGAAATCAGGGCAATTCCCTGCCGCCAGCACCGGAGACTCGAACCAAAGTTCAGGGGTTACGAACCCAGGAACCGATGAGGGAACG
>JANJTG010000094.1 GCA_024711265.1 Bdellovibrio sp.
ACACTCTTCATGTCCCACTCGATGATCTCTTCTGCTGATCGAGTGGAGCAACGCACTCGATGCAGATCCACCTTGGGTCTTTGAAAGCTTTTATCCGATATACAAACCGCCTCGACTTCTTTTTCTACATCATAGTTTGTGACAAGAAGGCGAATCTCAGAACCCAGCCCCGAACGCACGGAAAAGCTGTCCTGGTTCTTGCGCTGACGAAGTTGAATTTCTCCCAGAGCCGCCTGACCCGTCAGAGCTGGTGACATGATGAAACGAGCCTTGCCATAGGAGTCGGCGGAAGATAGCAAAATATCATACCCTTGTTCCTTCTTGCCGTCCCAAAACATATCGCGGAAACTTTGACGTCTTTGAGGGTTGAACGGATTAATATTATCAAGGAAGGTGCGATCCTTTAAATCCATCCCATTCACCACACAGCGAGCGGAACTCATGGAAGGCAAAGTTCCAGGACTTGCGGGCTGAGCTCCGGTGCAATGCCGATTGTAGTTCTCAACACGCATTTCACGAGCACAATTGTTATTGAGAGCATCATTCAAAAGCGCATCACAATAAGCTTTTTTTGTCGTCAGCTTGTGCTTCCCCGTGGAACATCCGTTAAACGCAAGCTCGTAAGTGAACTCTCCCGGAGTCTCTGGAGGCGGAGTCGTCGTTGTCGTCTGAGTCACAACAGGAGTCGCGGCCCCGTCGCCTCCCCCATTGGAGCAAGCACCGAGAGCTAACGCCAAAACCGCCGTTACCAATCGCCATTGAGATTTCATCAGCAGACCTCCTGCATAGAGCCAACGTCTGCAGAGGTTCAAGGATCTTGCCACCAAGAGAGGGCCCTTAACATCATTTCAGATGTTTAAGGGTGTCGATCTTTTAGTTAGTCGTGACAAAATAAGGCTTTCTTGATTTACAAATATTTTGGATCACAAAGATGCTTATTCACATTCTAACATGAGAAAAGCTATCATCAGACGCAGACAAATCTCATTAGAGTCTAGACAAAATTCTTTGTTTTGTCGGTCCTCAACACCTGTGTTTAAATTTTTAAGAACGCAAGGACCCGCCGGAATGATAAAGCCAAAACCCACACAATCAGAAAGTCCTTTTGGATTCGACGAACTTTTTTTTAGTACGACCGACGAAAGAGGCGTCATTCGATTTGGAAATGATGTCTTCATTCGCGTGAGCGGTTATCCAAAAGAGGTTTTGAAGGGGGCCCCCCACAGTATCATCAGACATCCAGACATGCCTCGAGCCGTTTTTAAATTATTATGGGATACGCTTCATGCAGGATCTCCGATTGCTGCTTACGTGAAAAACATGTCGGCCAATGGAAACTACTATTGGGTGTTCGCCTTTGTTTTTCCGATTGAAGATGGTTATATTTCGATTCGCCAAAAACCCTCCTCTGCTTTGTTCCAGGCCGCCCAAGCTCTTTATCCTCTGGCCTTAGAGGTGGAAGAAAAAGAAGGCATGGAGGGATCAATCCCCTTTCTCTTGGATCAAATTAAAAAAAGCGGATTCAGCAGTTACACTGACTTTATGATTCAAGCCGCTTTCGCAGAACTCAATGCCTTTCAGGAAAAAGGCAAAGGCTATATTCACGCGGAAACCAAAGGTGCGCTTAAGGAAATTACGGAAATCAGCTTTGAGGCTTCCGAAGAACTGAAAGATTGTTTCTTGCGCATCCAGGAATTTCAAAAAAGCAATCAGGCGTTTTCAGCAACCATGGAGGAACTCACGAAAGGGTTTCAACATCTAAAGTTCATTGCTTTGAATATGACTGTGGCTGCCGCCAAGTTCGGCGATCTGGCCTCCAGTTTGGGTGTTATTGCTAAAGAGTTCTCTGATTTGTCAGAGCAGATTCGTTCTCATCTTTCAGGTCTTGGCGACTTTGTCGAGCTGTTGGCCAACGTGATTCAAAAGTGCGCTCTTAAAATCGTGGCCCTCGATTCCCAGATGTTGATGGTCGACTTCTTTATTAAAGAATCCATTCAAAAAATTAAAACCTCGCAAAATGCCTTTGGCGATATGATTGAAAATAGGACTCATTTTTCTCGACTTTTTAGAAGTTACGCTAAAGATCTGGAACAAGAGGTCAGTGGACTTGAGAAAGATCTTCAAGGCGTCTTAAGCCAGATGGAAGAGGTGAAAAAATTCACCACCGGGCTTGAGGTGATCCGACAGATTGGCGCCGTGGAGTCCGCACGTGTCAATGAAGTTCGCCAGGTTTTCGTTCACTATCTGGAAGAGATGCAAAAGTTCATCTCTTTACTTCAGGCTTCAAATACCAATATTCATAGAGAAGTGGAAAAGCTTCAGAATGACTGCGGTGTGATCAAAAATTCAGCGGCCTCGATGGCGGGTTTTGTTGACACAATTTTCGATCTTGCGTCGAAATACTCGAATAATGAGGTTCCCGCAGAACTTAGAAGCCCCTGAAAAGGGGCTTCTGTTTTTCACTTGAATTTAAAAATGTTTTTTCCACTCAACTTCGTGGGCCATGTACTCAGTGAGAAGATGTTTTTCATCTTTTAAGCGAGCATCACTCCAACTCAATTTTTCTTGAAAGACCTGACCAATCTCATCCATAAATCTCACGCCATGGTTGCGGTCCGCCAAAAATAGCGGCACACGACGGGCATAGAAATCCCGAAGATGCAGACACATGGTCATATCGATAGCCTGCGCGGCTTCCAGTTGCCAGTATGTAAACTCCTGAGGATTTTTTTCTAGGATCTCTGCGGCCTCAAGACCGTAGCGTTCAGTAAGCAATCGAAGCTCGGAAACAGGGCGCACCGATTCTTTAGCCCAGACTTCGGCTAAACTCTGAGCTTGATGAAACGCCTCGACACTTGTGTAAGGGTTCAGTGGTTTTGCGGTATGAGACGCGCCAAACTTAATACGATCTTCCATACTGAAGAAGTGAAGAGCCTGACTGACTGTTTGTTCGCACATCAAACGATAGGTGGTGTATTTACCTCCGGCCACAAAGGTGATTCCCCGAGGATCATTAATGATCGTGTGCTCACGACTGGTCTTGCCTTCACTTTGCGAGTCATCTTTCACCAGGGGACGAACCCCGGCATAACTGGCAATCACATCATGGGCTGTAATCTCGGCCCCTGGAAAGTATTGATCGGTCACCGACAATAGGTATTTCACATCTTCCGGCGTCGTCGTTACGGTTTCTGGAGATTCTTTAAAGTCGGTGTCCGTCGTTCCAATGATGATCATTTCATGACGGGGAATTCCAAACACAATCCGATCACTTTTTTCAGCAGCCATAACCACCGCGCTACTTAGAGGCAGTCGATGCTTCGGCAGAGTTAAATGGATTCCTTTCGTCGGACGTAGAATCTTTTTCCAATCTTTTAACAGTGTCTGTCCCAACTGATCGGTCCAAGGCCCGACACTGCTGATAACATGACGGGCTTTAATCAGAAACTTGTCTTTTGAAATCTGATCTTCACAAGATACGGCGCTGATCTTTCCCGCGTCATCAAACTCGGCCCCGATGGCTTTGACATAGTTAACACAGATAGCTCCATTTTCATTCGCAGAACGCAAAGTTTCATGGACCAAACGATCATCATCCATGTAGGCATCAGAATAAATATAGGAACCCAGTAAATTTACAGAACGAATCGTCGGCATCCTACTTAAAGATTCTTTAGCATTTAAGCGCTCATGCATTTCCGGCGCTTGAAATAAGGACAAGGCATCGTACAGCCACATTCCCATTCCCATCTTCGCCATGCTCACGCGGCTTTCTTCATAAAGAGGAATCATAAAACGCAAAGGATGAACTAAATGAGGAGCCATTTCAAAAAGACGAGTTCTTTCATTCAGTGCCTCAAAAACAAGTTTGAATTCGAGATTCTCAAGATAACGAATCCCGCCGTGAATCAGCTTGCTTGATTTCGAAGAAGTCCCCGAGGCAAAATCACGAACTTCAATCAGAGCGACCTTCATGCCACGATCAGAGGCATCACGAGCGACTCCGGCTCCATTGATTCCTCCTCCAATCACCACAAGATCAAACTCCTGAGTCTTCATCTTGTTGATATTTTGGATCCGATTTGCAAAAGAGAAGTTCTTCATGCCTTTATCCCTTTGTTGTTCGCACCGAAAGCGTTCCTGGCTGCCAGGTCTCTGCCTTGAAGGTCTTGATCGAATTGGGAACCCCGTTGTCATTGGGGAAATAAACTCGTTGTAGATTTTTTTCTCGTCCCAATCGATAGGCCAACTCACATAACTCATCCCGGGCCTGCAGTGAACAGTACTGAACATGTTCGACCCACAACGACTGAGTGTGGCCGTCTAAAAATAAAAGTGGCTGAGC
>JANJTG010000118.1 GCA_024711265.1 Bdellovibrio sp.
GCCAAACCCCGCAAAAAAAACAGG
The DNA here is from genome assembly GCA_024711265.1 of Bdellovibrio sp. Taxonomy (GTDB): domain Bacteria; phylum Bdellovibrionota; class Bdellovibrionia; order Bdellovibrionales; family Bdellovibrionaceae; genus Bdellovibrio. The sequence continues at coordinate 25 of JANJTG010000118.1, forward strand.
TTTGCGCAAACAACAACCCCACGACCAAAAAAAGAACTGCCAGCCCTAGAGCCAACCAACAAAATGGCACCCAAGCCCCTAAGAGGTAACGAGTGATGGACATAGATACAAGGGAAACACCGGCAAATAAAAATGAAATTTTACCTAATTTACTCATACTGATCTCCAACGTGAGGATTCAACCACACGCTCCGCCAAAAAACAGAATAAAACAATGATACTGAAGAAGAAGATCAAACCGTTAGAGCGAACCGCTCCCTCGACAAGACCCGAGAGATGACTATTCAAAGAAACATGCTCGAAAATCTTACGCCCTCTTTCACTGTCAACGACCTCTGCTCCGATTCCGATAAACCAAATCGAAACATTGAACATCACCGAGGTGACGTAAGCCGCGATGCTATTTTCAGTCAACGAAGATGAAAACAGATCCATGGCGGCATAAACCGCGCCGACTAAAAAGATACCAAAGAAGGCGATCAACAACGGAGCCCAGTTGATCGTGGCCATCGTAGCCGTGGCCACGGGATAAAGAAGAGCTAAGAGCACGATCCCCGCGACTGCTCCCAAGGCCGCGAAGTACTTTCCTAAGACAATTTGCAAAGAGGTCACAGGAGACGTCAAAAGAAGATCAAAAGTCCGAAGCTTCTTTTCTTCAGCAAAAAGTTTCATAGTTAAAGCTGGCACCACAAAGATCAAAAGAAGATTCAAATACGAAAGTTGTCTGAGAAACACTCCATAGTGAATATTCAATTGATTCTGAGGAACCCCTTGTTGCATCACGTAGTTCATCAAAAGTTGAGAAAACAAATTCAACTGAATCGGATACACCCAACTAAAGATCACGCTGATCAAAAAGCAGATCACCCAAAAGGTGGGGTTCAGATAAAAACCTTTCAGTTCTTTTTTGAAAATCGTCAAAGTTCCACTCATAGTTCACCTCCCTGCTGTTTTCCATAGGTGAGCTTCAAGAAGACATCTTCCAAATCCACTTTGGAAGGACTGAGCTCCAACAAACCATATCCTTTTGTCACCAGGCGAGATGAAATAGCATCCACCACCTCATCGCCTCCCTGCACGTCCACGTTCCATTCTTTATGGGAAGGTCCCAAATGCACCGACAACACCTGTTGTATATCACTCAAAAGTGATTTCATATCCTCGACCTCTTTACGAACCCGGATATGCAAGCGGCTTTGTCCTTTTTCCATCGTCGCCAGATTATGAATACTATCTTCAGCAACGATCTCACCTTTATTGATGATGATGACTTTTTCACAAGTCGCCTCCACCTCGGGCAAAATATGCGTCGAAAGAATGATCGTGTGCTGCCCTTTCAGGGACTTGATCAAATCACGAATCTCCGCGACCTGTTTGGGATCCAGTCCTACGGTAGGCTCATCCAAAATCAAAACCTCGGGATCTGAAACAATCGCCTGAGCAATCCCCACTCGCTGCTTAAAGCCCTTGGAGAGATGCTGAATCAAACGCTTTTGCACTTCCCCCAAGTTGGTTTTTTCAATGGCCATGTCGACTGATTTTTCGATCTTGTCTTTAGGGACTTGCTTCAAAGCAGCGACATAGCGCAAATAATCACGCACGTACATGTCACCGTAAACCGGCGGTGTTTCAGGCAGGTAACCAATACGCTTTTTGACTTCGAGAGGGCTTTCGAAAACGTCAAATCCTGCAACAGAGGCCGAGCCGTGGCTGGGCGCCATAAACCCGGTGATGATTTTCATGGTCGTGGACTTCCCCGCTCCATTGGGGCCGAGAAAGCCGACCACATCCCCTTTGGAAATGGAGAAATTAAGTTTGTTAATGGCACGTCTGGAACCATAGTCTTTGGTGAGATCTCTGACTTGAATCATGGTGAATCTCCTCTCAGTTGATCACAAAATTTTAGACTGGCACCCTCGCCAGTCAAGAGCAAATTCCATGACGCCGAATTGAAGAAGATGGACCTTGGTTTCCCCACGGCACTGAGAAATAATTTATGAAATTTCTTAAACTGTTTCCCGAGATACCTACCGCAAGGTAAAACTCAAACTTCTTTCCGAATGGTAGGTGACGCGACCCAGCTTATCCCCTTTGATAGGACGAACAAATCGACACTCCACAATCACCACCGCCACTTTTTGACCGACCATCAAAGACTTTGAGGACAAGGACTCTTTGGCCACCCAGGCGGCAACCTCTTGGATCTCTTCATTGGAAATCAGTTGATCGCGCTGGCGATGAATAATGGCGTGAGCCCCAGGATAGTCACGCAGATGCAGCCAATAATCCCAAGCTTTGGCTTGCCTTAAAAGAGCTAGATTATCCGCAGCGGATCTCCCGCAGTAGGCCAAGGCCCCCGAATCTAAATGCAATTTTCGACCTCGTGCCTCCGCCTTACCCATCAAATCAATCAAAACGGGCTTATTTTGTTTTTCAGAATAGCGACTCTTCTCAAGTTTTTCGATTTCCTTAAGAAGCTCCTCCAAACGTTCTCGTGCGCCCTCTTTTTTGGCTTGAAGCTGCTTGGCTTTAGCAAAACAATTCTCAATATTCCAACTCAATGACTCTTTGCTATTCACACAGGACGACAAATGTTCAGGCACCCGCAAGTGCCCTTGGGCCTTCAAAAACTGCCCCGCCTCGGCCCACAAAGCCGCTTTGTCGCTCTCAATCTGCTTTTGAATCTCATTCAAAGCCTTTCTTTTCTTTTCCAGATCCTTGGTCTTCTGTTTTTCCCACTGTGCCACCGGATCCAAAGAACTTTTCTGCGAAGAGTTTTGCATCGCCAACCACTCTTCGTGAATCTCCTCCAAAGTCCGCGGCGCCGGAGGATTTTCCACAGGTGGAGCCGCGCTCAGCTCCAAAGGCTTTTCCCAGGAAATTTGCTTCCCTTGCGCCTTCACAAGAACATTGCACTGTTTGGGTATCAGACGGATTTCTAATTCACACTCGGCTTGGGAATTCTTCAGCACCATACGCACGACACGTCCGTACTCTTCCAATACCTTAAACTCTGTCAGATATAAATTCTTTCCGTGGGAACTCAGAAATAAACTCAAAGGTTTGGACTTGGGCCCCTTTTTAAAGGGACATTGATCTTCAAAGAGCAGCATCATCGGAGTGTTCGGAATAAGGTCCAGGAGAACCCAGTAGCGTCGCTCCCCCTGAAAGCCCAAAGCCAGACCTCGGTCATTGACCAAGATCTCTTGCAACTGAGCGCCGTCTAAAATTGGCGCAAAATAAGAGACAAAATGCTGAAGTTCTTGCTGAGTAAGGGCTTTCATAGGTCCTATTCTGTCATCCTTTGGGCTAAATTTCTATGGGTGATGCTTAGGTTCGTAAACAGAACTCCGATAGTTAAAATGCATGAATACAGATATTTTAATCAAAATCGTCGAATCCCAACTGCAAGAAACCTCGAACATGAGAGAAAAGACCCCCGAGTTTATTCGCAAGGTGGTCCATCTTTACACCCTGCAATTGATGAAGCTGGGAAATATCCCCCTCGATTTTATGGAAGACGTGATCTCCGATATCGAAGCCGAAGCCGTTGAAATCTATCGTAAGAAAACCTACGGATTTTTGACGCTGGAAGAATACCGTCGCCACAAGTTCCGTCAAAAAGACGACAACTAAGACTTCTCAATCACCGCAAAATACAAAGGCCCAAAACCACATTGATCCGGCAAGTAGGCCACGCCAAACTCCGTTCTCTCTCCGCCAATTCCAAGTGGCGCCTCAAGAAGCTTCACGGCTTCTTTTTTCTTTTTCAAAAGTTTCCGTACAACCTCATCGTTTTCTGTGGGGCTGATAGAGCACGTCGAATAAACAATACGCCCGCCAGAGCGAACCGCCAAAAGAGCCGCACTCAAAAGAGAATACTGTCGCGACGCCAGATGTTCCGTGCGACGAGGACTCCACTCATCCTGGGCCGCCTTATTTTCCAGAATATGGCGTTCTCCCGAACAAGGGGCATCCAACAGAATCCGATCGAAACTATCAGGCTCTTTCAAGCCAAATTGCACACCATCTTTCCCCGTCACCCATACGCGATCTCGAATTGAACGTGGCACATACTGCTGAATCACTTTTTTAAGTCTTTCCCGACGCTCCGGAGACAAGTCATTGCAAAAGATTTCCCCCTCTTCTTGCAGAGCCTCAATCATCACTAAACTTTTCCCCCCGGGGGCGGCGCACATGTCTAAAACACGATCCCCCGCTTGAACATTCAGTGCTCGGGCCACCATCACGCTGGCCGGATCCATAATGTAAACATCCAACAACTCGTCCGTGTTACGCTCGGGCTGACAGGATTCCCCCACGGGAATCCAAAAGCACCCTGGCAGTTCCGGTTTCTGCGGGAGGACACTCCATTTTTTTGTTTGCAGGTCGACCACAGGACTTAAATTATTCTGCCGAGCCACTTGCTGCTCTGATGTCACCAAAGCCGCAAAGAGCTTGGGCCATCGAGCCCCATAGATTTTTTCAAAATGTTTGTAAAAGGGATGAGACGCTGAAAACTCCATGGACCTATTTTGAACTGAGCCCCCCCCCAGAGTCACGACGATTGAGCGACGCGCTTAGGCGGGACTTAGAATGGAAATTCGTGGTGCTTCCTTAAAAAAATCTCGCCAGGGATCCGTCTTGCGCTGTTTTAAATGTTTATAAGTCTTGGCCAGTGTGTACTCATCACCCTGTTTGGTTTTGTCGAGGTCACGCCATGACAAAGGAAGAGCCACGCTGCTCAGTTCACGGGCTCGTAAAGAGTAGGGCGCAACGAACGTGGCTCCTCGTTCATTGCGAAAATAGTCTAAAAAAATCTTCCCCTCGCGCGCGGCTTTGGACATGGAAAGGGTGTAACGTTCAGGATGACGACTTTTCATTTCGTAAGCCAAAGTCCGAGCGAAATTTTTTATCTGCTTCCAACTGTATACTGGGGCAATCGGCACATGCACATGCAGCCCTTTGCCGCCGGAAAGTTTCACAAAACTTTTTAATCCCAATCGCGACAAAATCTTTCGAAACTCTTGGGCCGCTTCGATGATTCGTTTCCAAGGAACACCGGGCCCCGGGTCAAAATCCATCACCACCTGATCGGGATGTTCTACGTTGTCAGCACTGGAGCCCCAGGTATGAAACTCAAGAACTCTCATCTGCGATAATGCCCCCAGCCCCTCTTTCGACACAATGGTCAGATAGGTCTCAACTTCTGATTTTTCTTTAATCCGAATCGGCAATACGGATTCAGGCACTTTGCCCGAAAGGTGCTTCTGAAAAAAACACCTCTTCGTCCCCTCAGGACATCGCAAAAGACTTAAGGGGCGGCTGGCAAGATGGGGTAAAATCCAAGGGGCCACGTCCTGATAATAGCGAGCCACTTGAAGTTTGGTAAGCCGCTCCTTTTTATAAAGTAAATCCGTGGGATTGGTCATCGCCACAAGCGGAGTTCGTTGAGGTTTCGGCATTCTCTTCTTAAGCCCCTCATGAAGAACGTCCCGTGGAAGTTTATCTTCGCGAAGCCCCTGAAACACCGCCATTCGCAAAAGATGATCCGTGGTCCAGTTCGCAAAGGTGACTTCCGCCACAAGATCAGGCTTCACCCAATGGAGTCCCTTTTCACGGGGTGAGTTTAACTGAAAAGGTGATTTTCTTCGTTCTCTCTTTTTGAGCTTCCTTTTCAACCCCTCGATCGCCTGCTCCGTATAACCCGTTCCCACCTTGCCGGCATAGCGAAGTTGTTCATCTTCATAAACCCCCACCAATAAGGCACCGAACTCATTGCGACTTCCGGGCGAATAACCCCCAATGACAAACTCTTGGCGCAGATGACATTTGGATTTTAACCACTGAGAACTTCGCCCGGAATGATAAGAAGACTTGAGATCTTTGGAAACAATCCCCTCTAGTCCATAGGCACAGGCGGCCTTCACCAAAGGTTTCCCCGGCCCTTGCATATGATCGCTATAGAGGACTCTTCCCGGTGCTCCCGAGCGGAGAGTTTTTTTCAGCCACTCTTTTCTTTCTTGAAGTGGTCGATCCCTTAAGTCTTTGCCATCTAGGAAAAGGAGATCAAAAAGATAATAATAAAGATGTTGCGACTCTTTTTTCTTCAAAGCCTCTTGCAATTTATGAAAGTGACTTCGTCCCTCTTGATCCAAACAGACCACTTCCCCATCCAAGATGGCGTTGTGCACAGAAAGGCTCTTCAATTCTTTTGCAAACAAAGGAAACTTCGAGGACCAGTCCAGACCGCTTCGACTGAACAGACGGACCTTCTTGTTTTCAATATGAGCCTGAATGCGATAGCCATCCCATTTCACCTCATGAATCCAATCCAAACCCGTTGGAGGTTCTTTAACAAGCTCCGCCAAGGCGGGCTCAATAAATCGGGGAAGCTTTTTAACGTGTTTCGTCGGACTTAGATTTTTCGTCGGGCCTGGCATACTCGTCGGACTTCTTGATTAACAGCCACTGCGATTTTTTCCCTGCGGCCCTTTGAGTTTTAATCAGCACCCAACTTCCGAAAAGCTTTTTGCCTCGAAGTTTAAACTCAAGATGCCCCTTCTTCAAACCCTGGCGGGCGCTGCCCACTGGCTCCCAGGTCCCTGTATCCCAGATGCGCACAGTACCGGCCCCATACTGTCCTTGAGGGATGACCCCTTCAAAATGTCCGTAAGACAAAGGGTGATCCTCCACCTCCACAGCAAGACGTTTCACCTTTGGATCCAAGGAAATCCCTTTGGGAATGGCCCAGCTTTTCAGGACTCCGTTCATCTCCAAACGAAAATCATAATGCAAATGAGAAGCATGATGTTCTTGAACGACAAACATCAACGGTGAGGTCTTCTTGGGAGCTTTAGATTTTTTTTTATGCAGAGGCTCTCGAGAAACCTTCAGATCTCTTTTTTTAATGTACTCATGAAGAGGCATCTAAGCCCTCCTTCTGCCTGTTGAGCTTCTTCGTGCCGCAGACGCCTTCTTGTTTTGACGAGACTCTAAACTTCTTCTTAAGAGAGGCAAAAGATCCACGACATTGGAAGATTCCTCGGCCATCTCAGGTTTTTCGGGTTCCTCAATGAACTGCCCCTTACCTTGCTTCACTTTGGCTTTGACGCGTTTCATGATGTCATCGTAATAAGTGTCTTTATATTTTTCGGGTCTCCACTTCGACGTCATTCCTTTAATCAAATCTTCCGCCATCTTGAGTTCACGCGGGTTAAAGGTGATGCGTTTATTCACTTCATGAAGGTAATCCACCTCATCCACCTCCTTCACCTCATGGGCAAAGCGAAGAAGTTCCAGAATCAAATAGTCCCCACGAGGCATGATCATGGCCAAATGTTGTTTGGTACGGATGACGATCTTACCCACAGCCACCTTCTGGGTGTCCCTCAAAGCCTCACGCAATAAAAAGTAACCCTTTTCAGCCCCCTTTTGCGGAGCCAGATAATAAGGCTTTTCAAACAGCATCGTGTCGATTTCTTCAAGAAGAACAAAGTCCTCGATATCAATTGTTTTGCTGGCTTTGACATTGGCTCGCTCAAAATCCGTGTCGTTCATAATCACAAATTGGCCCGATTTGTATTCAAAACCCTTCACGATTCGTTTGTAGGGAACTTCTTTGCCAGTTTTAGCATTGATCTTTTGATACTTAATGTGGGCCAGATCTTTCTCATCTAAAAGAGAAAAATGCAGTTCCTTATCCTCCTGAGCGCTTTGCAAAGTAACGGGAATATTCAGAAGACCAAAGCTGATCGTGCCTTTCCAGATATTTGATCTCATCGGGCCTCCCGTTTTTTTCAAGTTTAAAAGAGTTTGCAAATAAGACCAAACGAACTCGGGACCTCTGGCAAATCGCAGGGATTCCCCTTGCTCCAAATCAAAAACTCAACTTGAGTCGCGTGGAACGAAAATTGATCCTTCAAATTTGAATCGGAGGTTTTATGTCTTGGAAGCGAACCTATTCTATTTCACTGTTGACCGTCTTGGCAGCAATGGTGCCCTTTTACGCAATAGCGACGCCCATAACTCAAAATGAGACACCCGCCGTAAGCCTCCATGGACTTGAATCCATTGGCATCGACACCTGGACTCAACTGCTTCAAAAGGGCCGGGAAACCGGCTTGTCCGTTTCAGATCTACGCCCTCTCCTTCACGAGACCGCGATCACCGCAAAAAATGAACAACAGACCTTCAAAAAAATTCGCGAGACCCTGAAGACGGCTCGCCTGCACTCGGCTGACGACTATCGGGATCTGGGACTGATGCTTCTTGAACTGCGCCAGGAAATGCGTCAACGCTCAGACCTTCCTCTTAAATCCTTGCAAGACTCTTTATATCTTTTGCAGTTGATGGCCGAGGAAAGTCTTTATATCGGCTCCAAGAAATTTACGAACTTCCCTGCCGAAATCAGCTTCAGCGATAAAGTCAGTACGTTTACAAAAACAGGTTCTCTACGACAGTTCTCGGTGCAAACCGGGGATGTGGTTTTGTCGAAGTCGACAGGTTTTGGCTCCTCCAGTTTTATTGCATTAACCATGGATCATCCTCATATCTACTCCCACTCAACACCGGTTTATATCGATGCCAAAGGAGAGGTTCTATCCCCCGAAGCGGAAATTGAAGATGGCGTAAAACTGCGAAATATGCGCAAGGACTATGTGGAAGGTTCAAAAACACGCATGTACATCTATCGGTTCCAGGGAACTGAACCAGGTGTCCCCGAAAAAGTTGTCGCAGGAATGGAAAATCTGGTGGCAGAAATGTTTCAACGCACTGGTGGTGACCCTTACAATAAGGCCGCCTTCCTCTATGATTTTTCAATGACTCCGGGCGAGGCCTCTACACGGGGACTTTTTTGCTCGTCTGTCGCCTATGAAGCCTACACTCGCGCCGGTCTGAACAATTCCGCAAATCCCTACGAAAAATCCTTGTGGAGTCCCATCAACAAGGGCCGCGAAGTTCTGCTGCGCTCTTTAAATATGAACACGTACCGAGTGCCCGCCCCTGGTGACATGGAGTTGAATAAGAACTTCCGCCTGGTCGGAGCCCGCGTGGATGTGACAAAACTGCATCAGGATCGTATTGAGATGGCTATCATTGATACTTTCTTGACGGAGCTTGATGCCAATAAAGAGGCCATGGCCCGACTATCGGCAGTTTTGGAGGGTGTCGCTTCTAAGAGTGTCGACAAAGAAGGGTTGCTGAAGATGGCCCACTCCGGTCTTCTGCCGAAAGAACTTGCAGACAAAGCGGCTTTGATTCAAAAAATTCCTGACTCGATCAATCTGAAACAGATGGCTTTCTTTGCACTACTCAACGAAGTCATGACTCCAAAGTTGCGTGGCATTTTGTTGAATGAAGTCAGCGCCCTTGAAAAACAAGGACGCCTCGTGGGTCCCATGGAGCTTCGTCAAATGGTTCGCGCACAAAGACAAACCATAGAGACAGAACTGGCCGCCTTTGAACAAAAACTCACGGCGATAACCGGCGTCGGTCTGTGCGGAAAGATCCTCTTATAAAGGACTTCGCTTAAATGCGGTTCGCCTATTCAAAGATCTTTTCTCGCACACTCCAATAATGTTTTTGTTTGCGAGCAATCACAAACATCGGAACACGAAAGTGCGATTGAAGGGCTAACGCTTGATCCAGGTTGCGCACCAGGATTTTCTTTTCTGGCAGTCGGCTGTGCATTCGAATGAAGTTAAAATAAAAAGCACTGCAACTTTCCGGCGTATCAAGATAGAAATACTCTTTTAACACCTGTGCATCCGCATCGTAATAATGCACCTCAAGGCGGGCCGCGCCCCTTTTATCCTGTGTTTTGTGAAAACTCATGGTTTCAACGCGCATGACATGGGCGTCTTTAAGCAGCATTGCCTCTTTCAATTTCTTATCATTATCGACCAAAACATGGGAGCAACCTGCACAAGATCTTGCCGCAATGTCGTTTTCCTCCCCACATTGATCGCATTTTTTAAAACGAAAGCGAAAGTTGCATTTATTAATTTCATGCGTGTGTGGATCTTCAAAAGCTCCTCGGCATTTACGCCCATAGTGCTCTAATAAAGTCCCGTCCCCCTCGATAAGACCCCAAAAGTTGTTGGTGACGCCGCACTGGGGGCAGACCACTTCGACGGGCACCGCCTTATCCGAGGGTTTGTCTTCGTCAATTTCGGGGGAATAAATATCGTGGGCCTGTCCCGTATAATCCAAGATCAGACAATCTGTTTTTCCGGGACTTAAGCGAAGACCTCGTCCAATGATTTGCTGGTACAAACTCACAGACTCTGTCGGTCGTAAAATAGCAATGACATCCACGTGAGGCGCATCAAACCCCGTCGTCAAAACCGAAACGTTCACCAAAAACTTCAACTTTTGCTCTTTGAAGGCGGCGATAATCTCATCACGTTCCTGGTCCGGAGTGTCCCCTACGACCAGGGCCGCCACATAGGGAGGAAGATTCTGCATGATCTCGATCGCATGAGCGATGGAGCTTGTAAAGATCATCACACCTTTGCGATCTGCCGCCATATCTACAATGTTTTTTACGATCAGTGGCGTGATACGTTTTTGATCCTTCAATAACTCTTCGACCTGAGCCATGACAAAGCGGCCTTGCTGCAACTTCAAGCTGGAAAAATCATAACAGGCCACGGGGGAATCAATTTTAATCGGTGGTGTTAGAAATTGATTCTTGATCAAATGACGAATCGACAATTCATAGATGCATTTTTTGAAAAAACGATCTTCGTCAGTGTGTTGATTTTTTTTGGGTGCATGATACTGATAAATCCATCCCAGCCCCAAACGATAGGGCGTGGCCGTCAGGCCCAAGATACACAAGGAGGGATTGAGGTCCTGCAGTTTTGATATCACTTGCAGATACTGCGTCTCTCCATCCACGGAAACCCGGTGACACTCATCAATCACCAATAACGAAAAATTCTTAAAAAAATCGTCAGGAGCTCTAGCAATCGATTGAATACTTCCAAAGATGACTTTTTGGTCCATCTCTTTGCGATTCAAACCCGCCGAATAGACGCCCGCCTCTAAGCCGAAGGAAAGATATTTCGCGTGATTCTGTTCGACCAGTTCCCGCACGTGAGCCAGGACCAGAACTCGCCCCTTTGCCAAACGAGCCAGTTCTGCGATAACCAAACTTTTCCCAGCCCCCGTCGGTAAGACCACAACAGCGGGGGATTTCTCCTGACGAAAATGTTGGAGTGTCGCCTGAACGGCTTCCTGTTGGTAGGGGCGAAGTTGATACATTTCTTCTTGAACCCGTTTTTACGGATTTTTCACGGGAAAAGTGCAAATAAATTCGCAGCCTTTATCGGGAGCACTCTTGACTGTCACCGAACCACCATGGCTTTGCATGATGTGTTTCACGATCGCAAGCCCCAAGCCGGTTCCTCCGGCGTCTCTTGTGCGTCCCTTGTCGACGCGATAGAATCTTTCAAAAAGACGATCGAGATGCTCTTCAGGAATTCCTGGCCCATCGTCTATCACCCGCAGGATCACGGCCCCTTTATTATCCCCTTCCCAGCGAATTTGCACTGATTTGCCTTGAGGAATGAACTTGATCGCATTGGAAACGAGATTGCGTAAAACCTGCTCCACCTTATGAGCATCGGCCATAAAGGGCGGGACCTCACCAATCACGCGGATTGAGATATTCTTTTCAGCCGCCAGGACCGTCAACTCTGAAACAATCTGTTCGGATATTTGCAAAGGATGAATCAGTTCCAGCTTAATTTCAGACTGGGACTCTAAGGTACTTAAACTTAAAAGATCATTCACAAGATCCATCAAACGATCGATATTTCTTGAGACCACGTCCAAGAATTTTCCGGCCTGATCATAATGACCGGTCTTCACGTCCTCTTTCAAGGTGTCCACGTAACCCTTAATCGAGGTCAGCGGTGTGCGCAGCTCGTGAGAAGCATTGCCGACAAAATCAATGCGGATCTGTTCAACTTTTTTTAGTTCCGTGATGTCATGGAAAATACCGACAACACCGTAGATCTCTTTGGTTTTTTCGTTACGAATTGGATTCACGGACACGGCAAAATAACGAGGAGTATTGTCGACCAAAGTGGGAAGCTTCACCGTAAAACGCTGAACTTTCCCTGCTTGCAAAGCTCTTTCAAATCCTTCAAGCACATCTGAAGATCGGATGGCGTCACTGAGACGCAGCACCGGCGCATTCACCTGATCCGTCGATAAAAACTGCGCGGCAAACTGAGAGTTAAAGTAAAGAATCTTTTCGTCAAGACTGATGCTGACCAGTCCTTCGGCGACGGCACTCATAAAAGCCTGGGACTCTTCCTGGGCTTGAAGATACTGCGCTTTGCGCTTTTTCATTTTGCGATGAATGTGATCCAACGCCACGTCCAACTCAGAGACCGAATCCATCTCGTCATCTAACAAATCCTCATCCTGGGGATCGACAAGATCTCCATAAGTTCTTTTGCTGGATATGCGCAGAGCTTTTAAAATAAGTCGATGAATCGGGCGAGCAAACCGATAAGAGGTGATCGCCGCAACGATCACACTAAATAAGAAGAAGTTCAAAAGAGCTTCATTGTATACAAACGGACGAACGCGATAGCGAACATCGATGACGGATATCACCGCCACAAACAGGATATTGAAGGCCAACACCTGATAGAAAAAATACTTCCAATAAACTCGCCAAGGGAATCTTACAAATCGCTTCATGCGATTTCTACTTTAACCCGATATCCGACCCCGCGGATAGTCTCAATGCGATCTCCCCATTCCCCTAACTTCTTGCGTAATCCAAAAACATGGGTGTCAATGGTGCGTCCAACCACATTAATGCCCTCACCCTGGATATTTTCAATCAGCTGCTCCCGAGTCAGAAC
>JANJTG010000443.1 GCA_024711265.1 Bdellovibrio sp.
CGGTGACGAGGTCCAGCAGGCCGACGTGCTTGCCGGGGCCGGCGGCGGCGAACTCGCCCAGCCGCACCGAGTCGCCGCGCACGCGCACGAGGCCCGAGGGGTCGATGTCGCGCTCGCAGGCCCCCTGCGCCTCGGCTCGCGGCGCCGGCGCGGCGGCCACGCCCGGCTCCCCGTCGCGGTCGAAGGTGACGCCGAGTTCGAAGGCCTGCGTCCACGCCTCGGGGGTGATGACCGCGGAGGCCCGGGGCGCGGCGATGCGCCGGCGCCCTGCCGCGACCTCGGAGGCGACGAACGCCCCGGTGATGAGCCGCTTCGCCGTCACGCGCGGGCCTAGAACCGGTAGCCCACGCCGATCGACAGGTCGAGGCTCAGCTCCGCCGGGCGGAACGAGCGCAGCGTCGGCCCCACGCGCGCGCGGAAGAAGCCGACGAACTGGCTGGTGATGAAGTACTCGACGCCCGCGCCGGTGAGGATGGGGAAGTTGAAGCCCCCGAAGCGGCCGAACTCGATCCACATCGGCAGCTCGAGGAGCACCGCCACGTTGAGGGCGCTCGACGCGGCGATGCCCAGGCGCAGCCCCACCGGCAGCGAGAAGCCCACGCGCGCCTCCGAGAAGCGGTCGGCGGTGACGAAGGGCCCCGGCTCGAAGGTGACGCCGAGGCTCAGCTTGCCCTCGTCGAGGAGCCGCCACTTGAGCAGCGCCTGCGCCTTGAAGCCCGGCGCGATGGTGCTCACCATGCCCTCGAGGCCGTAGGTGAAGCCCACGCGCGCGCCGATGTTGATGCCCGGCGCCACGCCACGCAGGTACGCCGCCGAGATGCCCGGGAAGCCCACGGTGCCCTCGACCACGTTCGAGCCCACGGGCACGGTGCGCGGGCCCACCACGCTCCAGCTCTGGCCGTCGCCGACCGGTGCGTTACCCGAGCTCGACTCGCCGCTGGGCGTCACCTTCGTAGGCCCCGTCTCCACGCTCACCTGCGCGGAGGCCGACAGCGCCCCCACCAGCACCAGCGTCGTCAGCGCACGCGTCATGGCAGTCCTCGTCGTCATGGCAGTCCCCGCTCCTTCGCGAGCTGCAGGAAAGCAGCCTCCAGCGCGTCGAGCTTCTTTTCGGCCCGCGCCCGCGCCGCCGCCAGCGCCTCGCCCGCCGTGAGTGCCTCGCGCAGCTCGAAGTACACCTTGATCTTCGGCTCCGTGCCCGAGGGTCGCAGCGTCACGCGGCTGCCGCCGGCGAGCTCCCACGCGAGCACGTTCGACCGGGGCAGCGAGAGCTTCGTCTCCGCGGCGCCGGTGCGCTTCGTCTGCGCCTGGTAGTCGTTGGTGGCCTCGACGCCGAGGTCGCCGATGGCCGAGAGGGGCTTCGCGCGGAAGGCCTCCATCACCGCGCGAATGGTGGCCGCGCCTGTCGTGCCCGGCAGCGTGGCGTTGTACTGCTTCGCCACGTAGAGCCCGTGCTCGCGCTGCACCTCGGCGAGGTAGCCGAAGAGCGTCAGGCCGCGGGCCTTGCACCAGGCCGCCATGTCCGCCGCCACGAGCGCCGCGCCGACGCCGTCCTTGTCGCGCACGAGCTCGCCCACCGTGTAGCCGAGCGCCTCCTCGTACCCCATGACGAAGCGGTAGCCCTCGGGCTCGAGCTCCATGGCGCGGTTGGCGATCCACTTGAAGCCGGTGAGCGTCTCCTCGAAGCGCGCGCCCTTCGCGGCGGCGATGCCCTTGAGCTGCGCCGACGACACGATGGTGGTGATGACCAGCGGCTTCAGGGCCTGCTGCTGGGTGAGGCAGTAGTGGCCCAGCAGCACGCCCACCTCGTTGCCGGTGAGCATCTTGAGGGCGCCGGAGTCGTCGCGGGCCATCACCGCGAGGCGGTCGGCGTCGGGGTCGTTGGCCAGCACGAGGTCGGCCTGCACCTCGTTGGCGAGCGCGGTGGAGAGGTCCATCGCGCC
>JANJTG010000150.1 GCA_024711265.1 Bdellovibrio sp.
CTCCGGAAGGGCAGTTTGCTCCGGGCACGATGATTTCTTTTCAGCTCAAAGGCGATATGAAAAAGTGCCAGAAGTTCGTCGACGATATTGCGAAGACGTCGTATTCGATCACTTTGGCCGTCAGTTTGGGCCTGACAAAAACTTTAATTGAAGTTCCGGGGTTCATGACTCACTCGGCGATTCCCGATGATCAACGAGATCATTGTGGAATTGATCCTCGAGCGATCCGCTTAAGCATTGGATTGGAGAACGCTCAAGACATCATTGAGGATCTTGCTGGAGCTTTGAAGAAAGTTTAGTTCTTTTGCCGGTGTCTCAAAGTGAGAAAGTTGTTTACATTAACAGCGAGTGTATAAACCGCTGACACTCAAAGTCGCCCTGCTCAAGCTGGGGTGGCCTCTTTTTTGCTTTATAATTTCTTTATGAAGAAACAAACTGAGACAAAAAATAGAGACAGCAGTGTGTGGAAAGTGGTCACCCAAACTGTATTGCTTGGCGTGGCTGTGATATCGGCGAATGCGGCGGGGGGGCGTTGTCCTCCGAATATCGCGACAAGTTCAATTTATTTTGTTCCTCATTTGAAAGACTATTGTAAGACCCCAACTCCGTGTAAGGACTTTAAAAAAGAAGTGAGAATGCAGGGGTCGGGAACTATTCCTGGAAACAAGTTGCTCACGTACAACGGGAAAACCATGTCCTTGGGTGATTGTGATACGGCCTTCGGGGCTAGTGGAAAGTGTTTGATTCCTTTCATATCTGTGGCGGCCGATGCTCGCTATTACAGTATGGGCGACGTCATTCAAATGCCGGGAATGAAGGGGAAGATTATTCCTTTGCCTAATGGGAAGAAGATGGTTCATCCGGGGTTTTTCATTGTTCAGGATACGGGTGGCGCCATTCGTGGAAAAAATCGTTTCGACTTTTTTACAGGCTCTTTTGGCGTTGACGACAGTCGAAATGTATTTGGAATTCAAGGGGCCGCCGATACACAAATGGCGGACGTGAACGATTGTGTAGAGCGAAAGCAATTCACAGTGGTTCGTCGTGGCAGTGCAAATTATGAGAAATCACTTCTTGCGATCGAAAACTCATTGTCTAAATCCACGTCCGGAGTCGTTGTGGCCACGGCTAAAGAAAGCACTGGCGGAGGAGTTCGCTAATGCGAAATCTCTTGTTGGCTGTCCTGCTGGGAATGGCTTCTTTCTCAACCGCTGTCGCTGGTGAATCAGAATCCTCCACCGAAAGAATTGACATGAAGGGGCCTCCTTTTTGGATGTCCTCCTATGACGAGTTCAATGATCTGCAGCCTTTTCAAAAAGAGTTCTATTTAGAAAAGCTTGCGCCTCAACTTGCCAAGGTGCCCTCATTGAAAAAGCTAACGCCGGGAAAGTTAAAAGACGCTTCGGAATGGTATCAGGATTGGGGTGATATTCGCCGTAAGCTCTATGTTGCGTGTTCGGGGAAATCTCTAGAAAAAACGTGTGAGGACATCGCTGAGATTCGCATTGAAACTCTTGATTTATTGGCCAATCGAAAAGAAGAAAACCGCAAAGCCTTAGAAAACAAGTCTCTCAAATCAAATAAGTCCAAATAGCAGTGTGACATTGCCGTCCATTAGTGGAAAAATCTTTGTTGAGAAAGCAAGGGCCTTTCTCGCAAGGGGCAGTCATGGCAAAAAAAATGGGTTTGGTTTTATCTGGAGGTGGAGCTCGCGGGGCCTACCAGGTGGGTGTTCTGGCTGCGGTCCAAGAGATCAGCGAGAAGTCGGGAATTCTTCCTCGTTTTGAGTACCTGTCTGGAGTCAGCGCCGGAGCCATCAATGCCAGCTCTCTCGCGTCCAATTGTGAAAACTTTAAGAATGCATCTGAAACTTTGGTGAAGTTGTGGAGTGGGGTGACGATAGATCAGGTTTTTTCCACGGACTCCATCACCATGGGAAAAATTGGTTTTCAGTGGATGAGTGAACTTTCTTTGGGTTCATTGACGGGGACGACTCCGGGGCGTTCTTTGCTTGAGACGTCGCCGCTGCGGTCCTTGATCCACAATAATATGGACTATGATAAGGTGGCGCAGAACTTCAAGGACGGACACTTGAAGGCCTTGGCGATCACTGCGATCAATTATGCGACTTCATCCACGGTGACCTTTGTTCAAGGCCAGGATCAACTTCCATCGTGGGATAAGGGACGCAAACACAGTGAAAGAACGATTATTTCGACCGATCATATTATGGCGTCATCGGCGATTCCTTTGTTGTTTCCGCCGGTGCAAGTCGACGATCGGTTTTTCGGTGACGGTGCCGTTCGAAATCATGCGCCCTGCAGTCCTGCGATTTATTTGGGAGCGGAAAAGCTTTTGGTCATTGGAGTTCGTCGGCAGGCCAGCACGGCTTATGAAGAGCGCGCCCATCAAAATGTTAAAGCCCCCAGTGTCGCTCGAGTCATCAATACCATTTTGAATGGCGTTTTACTTGATGCAATCGAACAGGACATTGATCGTTTGCGCCGATTGAATGACTACGCGATGGCCATTCCTTCAGAGCAACATCAGAAGATTGCACTTCGACCTTTGGATTATCTTTTTATTTCTCCGTCTGCGGATATTGGAGAAATGGCAGTGCAAAAAGCGCACAAACTTCCACGCATTGTTCGTTATCTTTTAAAAGGACTGGGTTCTTTAGAAGATGCCAGTGAGATCATCAGCTATTTGTTATTTGATCCCAGTTTCTGTTCTGATTTAATCGAGATCGGCTATAAAGACGGAATGGCGAAGAAGGAAGAAGTGATTCAATTGCTCTTAAAATAATGGGAACCCATTCAATATCTATGTACTAAAAGAAGTCACAAGGTCTTTGGGCAGAGTTCTTGTCCAACCCACATGGATTTTAATAGATTTTTTTAAACAGGCATTGAACACTCAACAGAGAGGGTTATTCTGAAGGTAACTCTTTATTGAGGAGGCACCTATGATGAGTTTAGATCTGGTATGGATGATTGGGTTAGGATTTCTTGGCTTTATGCTCATTATGGGCGGAGTGATGATGTTCAAGCCTGAAATCTTGGATAAGTTGTTAACTTAAAATAGTCGACGCATCTAATTCAAAGCAAGTGACAAAGCCCTCGATGACTTTCGCGAGGGCTTGTTTTTTTAATGACTTCTAATTTTCCAACCCAACTTAAATAGTTTAATAATTTCAAATTCGGGAACATCTGTTTTCATGCGGTGAGAAACCTGCAGTCCCTCGTCGCAGATTTGTATCGCCATTTCCAGGGCCTCCACGGGGCGCAAAGATTTTTTACCATTGGCATGACTCGCGATCAGAACGTTCGCCAAAAAATTCAGTTCGCTGAGTTTCTTCTGGAAAAGCTCTTCGTGGGTTTCGCGCAGACCAGATAGATAGCTATGTATGCCAGGTTTGTTTTGAGGCCCTGCCAGCTGTTTTGTTTTGAGGGGAGGCTCGACTCGAACCCCATGAGTCTTCAGAATCTCAAGCAATTCGGAAGAGAGTGGCTTGTATTTCTTAACTTTACCAAGCTTCAGATTTCGAAAATACATTTTACTGATATGATCTTGTTCGTCGCTGCGTGCGACGTCCTCTAAAGAAGTTTGCGCGATGAGCTTTAAAAAAGCCGCAGCCGAAGAACTTGCTATGTAGCCTTCTTCCTCACGACGCTCCAGGCGTCTGTGGGATACGTCACCTTCAAGTTTTTCACTCTCTGTTAAAAGTTCGTACAGCCCATCGTGTTCATCAATCTGTTCGAGGGTGAAGGACTGAAGCCGCAATAGAATGCGATCCAAAATGTCTTGGTGATTCTTTTGCAGACTTATTAATAGATTCGAGATCACGTCCCAGTGAATAGCAACTTTGGACATAATGACATATCCGGCAAGATCCAGATTAAAAACACTTTCCAGGGCCTTCTCGAGATATTTATTCTTACTGTACTCGTCGTCTTCAGCTTCTTGGGCCATCAGAGCCAGCTCGTCGTTGTCAATGGCCAGTATCAACTCTGACAATACAGAAATTAAAAGATCCTCGTCCATTTCCGAGATCTTGTCGGCGGCAAAGTCGGCACCCACATCAAGAAGAACTTCCAACCACGTTACGAAGCGATTCGTATTAATCTTCTCATCCACGCCGGATTTTGCACTGAACCACACGTCTTGATCCATGACCTCTTGCAGTTGCTCTGACGTGATGAGCATGAAAAGCTCACCGGCATCCTCTAAACCGATGCGGTGAACGATTTTTTTAACAATTCCGGCGTCGAGATTTTGAATTTCTCGGATGAGCTGATTGTTTGTAATGAGTTGATTTAGCAGCTCCTGGGAATTCGATTTTAATGCAAGAGACTTTGCCACAAGCACCTCCAGCTTGATGTTGTGAGGGCTTTCAAGAAAAAGAAAAGGGAAATCTTAGTTGCTAAAAATAAAGGACCAAAAAACCTTGGTTTTTTTGACAAATCTCAGGTTGCGGCGTATATTGTTGTGTATAGGGCCACAGGTCTGTTAACCAAAAAGCCTGCTCAAGTGAGACAGGCTTTTTATACTTTCATTAGGCAACGCGTTTTTCACCTTCAATATACTTTTTCAACTCAACCACCTTGTTGCCGACGTTATTATTCTGACTCTTGATGGTTTCACCTGTCGCAGCGATCTCTTCTGCAGCGGCGGCATTGGCCTGAGATGATTGATCCAGATGGCTCATGGCCTTATTAATCTGTTCAACACCCGCAAACTGTTCTTGGCTTCCGGCGGCGATGTCGCTGTTAATTTCTGAAACCTTCTGAATTGAGGAAACGATCTTGGTCAGAGCTTCACCTGAAACGTCAGCCACTTGAGAACTTCGTTCAATCTGTTCAACGCTCAGATTGATCAGTTGCGAGATTTCTTGAGCGGACTGCGCACTTCTTTGTGCAAGGTTGCGAACCGCTTCGGCGACGACGGCAAAACCTTTTCCTTGTTCTCCGGCACGAGCGGCTTCCACCGAAGCGTTCAAAGCCAAGAGATTCGTCTGGAAGGCGATGTCGTCAATAACATCGGTGATTTCCTTGATCTTCTTCGAAGAAGCTCCCATCTCTTTGATCTCGACAAAAAGTTTTTTAAGCTCTGTTTCACCTTGTTGTGCAATTTCGCGAGCTTTAAGAGAAAGCTCAGCACCGACTTTGGCATTTTCAGAGTTGAGTTTTACCATGGCGCTAATCTCTTCCAAAGAAGCGACGGTTTCTTCCAGCGACGCGGCAGAGGTTGTTGCAGATTCTGAAAGCTCTGTGCTTGCTAGGGCCAGCTGTTCGATGGCGGACTGAACCTCTTCTGTGGACTCAT
>JANJTG010000197.1 GCA_024711265.1 Bdellovibrio sp.
AATTCAATCGACCATGAAAGCACTGATCACGATTTCCTTTTTGCTAGTAAGCTATTTCTTGTACGGATTTTATATCAATCAGTACGAGACCTCCGTCGTTCCACCACAAATAACCCGTGAACACTCTCGAAGTCTCAATGATTACAAAGGTGTTCTGAATGTTCATACGGATCTTAGCAGCGGGTCCGCATCCTCCAGTTTTGTCATCGCCTCTGCGAAGCTTGCGAACCTTGATTTCCTGATGTTCACCGACGTAAATGTCTTCAATATGCCAACCACATTTGAGTCCTACCATGGCAATTTACTGGTCTTTTCTGCAGGTAAATATAGTTATCTAGATTCACGATTGATTTACTACTCCCTCACGCAAGAGGGCGTCGGCAATAATTTAGGTGATGCACAGGTCAAACTCTCGGATCTCCTCTCTCAAAAAACAGGTGCCAACAAAGACTCTCTGACGATTTTGGCCCACCCCTATAAAGCGGGTTACTCTTGGAGTGGGGAAATTCCCAGCGGCCTTGATGGGTTTGAGCTTTTGAACCTGAAAAGCTTAGTGAACCGCGCCTGGAGCGAATCAAAGATTTCCACTATTTGGAGTTTGGCAATTTATCCCTTTAATCCGCGCCTGGCCTTCCTTCGTCTTTACACCGAACCCACGGATGAAATCACACTTTTGGATAAATTAAGCCAGCAGCGACGCATTGTCGTTTATGCAGGAACGGAAGCCTCTGCTCGCGCAATTCCTCTAGCGAACTACTTCATTCGCTTTCCCAGTTATAAAAGATCTTTCGAATTCATGAGCAATCACCTGCTTCTTAAGTCCGAGTTGACGGGAAGTTTTAATAGTGACCGCGTGAAAGTTTTTAATGCCCTCAAAAATGGTAACTTCTATATGGCGCTGGATATGTTGGGAGATCCCAAAGGATTTGTCGCGACCTTAGATGAAGAAAGCAAGTCGCATCTGATGGGTTCTGAGGTAACATTTACCAAGAATATGTCTTTGAAGGTCAGTCTTCCCTCGAAACCTAAGGACTTCTTTGAAATTGTTATTTATCGCAACGGACAAGCGATCGCTAAAATCAATGAGCCCGAAGTGGTCTTTCCCCTCAAAGAGCCCGGAACATATCGCATCCAAGTCAGAGTGAGTCCTATGCTTCCTCTTCCTGATGCAAAAAAATGGATTACCTGGATCTATACTAATCCTTTTTTTGTAAAACCTTAAGACCTTCTCATTTGCACGGACAGTCCTGCGACTGGGCAAGTTTGGCAAGCCAAACGCTCGTCGGCCCGAAAGCCCCGGTCCTCGGCCATTTCTGATTCGATTTCATTTCGAGGCGCCAACTTTTCTAGACCCTCCACCACTCGAACTAGGCACGTTCCACAGGTTCCATGACCTCCGCAGGTGTGGTCGATTTCAATGCCCGCTCGCAAGGCCACATCCAAAACGGATTGATCTTTTTGACTCACCGAGACATGGGTGTGGTCGGGTAAAAAGTTTATATATATTCCGGACTTAGGATTCACTCTGAGGAACTCCTTCAAAAGGCCACTCTTTAGTTGAAACACCCTCCTGCATTTTGTATCAATATTTTTATGAGATTCATAGCATTTGACTTAGAGACCACAGGAACTGTACCCGGCGTTGACCAAATCGTTGAAATTGGAGCCGTGCGCTTCATCGACGGACAACCTGAAGCTATTTTTGCAACGCTGGTCGATCCTCAACGTCCCATTCCTCCTGGCGCTTCGGCGGTGAATGGAATCTCTGACGAGATGGTCAAAGGCAAACCCCTTATTGAGAGCCTTCTGCCTTCTTTAGCGGAATTCTGCGGTGATGACATTTTGGTCGCCCACAATGCGCCTTTTGACGCTCAATTTTTAACTGCTGATATCAAAAAATATGAGACGGTGGCTCCGAAGGGACTCATTCTTGATACTCTTCCGATTGCTCGGAAAGTTTTCCCAGGTCTTCCGAACTATAAGTTGGGAACTCTGGTTCAGCATCTTAAGATTCCAACGACAGATTTTCACCGTGCCGAAGAAGATGCTTCTTATTGCGGTCATCTTTTCTTTCAAATGATGAAAAGGATTTCTATCGGCGGGCAAGCTCCTCAAATCGGAAATCTTGTTGCCCTGACTGGAAAACCAGAACTTCGCTTCCCTCAAATCGTCAGACAGCCAAAACAGATGGATCTTTTCGGAGGGCTTCTCTAAGCCCTCTTATTCCTTCGCTTTGTGTGCGATAGGATAACGCCTTCCCCGCCCGAATGAATGCTGAGACACCTTCACGATGGGCGGCGCCTGCCATCTTTTAAATTCAGTGCGCATCAAAACCGGAAGCAGCCATTTGTCCGTCGCTGTTTTGGCAACTCCAGATCTTTCCACCAAATAACTCACAGATTTATCCAGGTCCTCATAGGGCGGCAAAGTGTCTTGATCTTTTTGATTCGGGCGAAGCTCTGCCGATGGAGCCCGATCAATGATCTCAGCAGGAATTACTTCACCCTGTTGATTATAATATCGCGCCAACTCATAAACCTGCCCCTTGGTAAGATCTCCCAAAGGAGCCAATCCACCACACATGTCTCCATACAAAGTGGAATAACCGGCTGCATATTCACTCTTATTGCTGGTCGTTAGAAGCAGACTATTTTCTTTGTTCGCATAGGCCATCAAAGTCATCCCTCGCAGGCGAGCCTGAAGGTTTTCATGAACAACTCCGAAGCCCGTGAGACCCAGGCCCTGCTCAAGAGATTTTAAAACTTCCTCGTACATCGATTTAATGTCGACAACTTGAAAGTCCACCCCAAGATTTTTCGCCAACTCTTGCGCCAGACTCAAGCTTTGTGGAGCATTGAACGGTCCCGGCAATCCAAAAGCCATCACTTGGCTCGGCCCAACAGCGTCAACGGCCAAAGCCGCGACAACAGCGGAATCAATTCCGCCACTTAACCCCAAATGAACTTTCTTAATTCCTGTTTTTTTGCAGAAGTCTTGAATTCCCAATACCAAGGCTTTTCGCAATTCCTCGGTGGCAGACAATCGGGGTGTTTTATTCCAAACCTCCCAGGTATTGATATCAATGACATTGATATCTTCCACAAACTGATGGCAGCTTAAAATTTTCTTTCCCTTTTTATCGAGAACAAAACTTCCCCCGTCGAAAACAATCTCATCCTGGGCTCCGACCAAGTTCACATACATGATTGGCGCTTTAAAGTAAGACGCTGTTTTCCCAGCGACGTATTCTCGCTTCGCCATTTTGCCCACGAAGTACGGTGAGGCGCTAAGGTTGATGACCATATCGATCTTTTGTCTTTTGACCTTCGCAAGAGGGTTCTCGGCATAGGCGGAGTGGCCCTTTTTATCTTCCCAAGCCCAAATATCCTCACAGATAGTCAGGAAAAACTTTTTTCCTTTCCACTGAAAGTAATTTTTTGAGAAATCGCCGGGCTCAATGAAGCGAGCTTCGTCAAAGACATCGCCCGTTGGCAGAAGTTGTTTGTGAAAGAAGCGGGGCTTTTGTCCTTTGACCAAAAACACCGCGCTGTTGAAATAAGGGCGGCCTTTTTTCTTTGGATTTTTTGTGATGAGCCCGAAAATCACTCCCAAACCTGGAGGGATTTTTTTCATGATTTTCTTAAATTCCGCTTCTTGTTTTTCGACGATTTTTGAACGCTCTAAAAGATCGAAGGGGTGGTAACCAAATAACGCACACTCAGGAAAAATAACGAGGTCACACTTTCGCTGCTGAGCTTGTTGAATAAAAGAAATAATTTTTTCTTGATTGGATTCAAAATCGGCAAGAGTCGGATTAATTTGGGCTAACGCAATTCTCATTCAACTAATATACGCCCAGAAAAGCCATCTTGGTAGCCATGCCGATGATTAATTTCCACTTCAGGGAACTTCCAACAGAAGTAACCATCCCCATTATCAAAATCAGCCATCCAAAGACCTTTTGGCTCCGCCCCCAGTTTTTCAATCTTCACTTGCCAACGATCAATGATCGCATTGATCTGCTCTTCAATGGCCGCCACGGAGGGGTGCGATTTGTCAGAATAAGCGTCGATACGATTCAAGTGAGCCTTAACTTCGCGACTTGAGTCTTCGGTCATACGATAGATCAACGGAAGGAGTTGACGCGCCTCTTGCAACGTAAAAAACTTTTTGCGATTGATCTCAACCACATTTTCCAACTGAACTTCCCCCATCCGCATGTCTGATGAGGCTGTATCCATTAAAGACGGAAGTGTTTCAAGAAATTAACGCGATGACAGACAACTTAAGAATTTCTATGAAGATTTTTTAAACGCGATGCAGATTATTTTTCAAAGCTCTTGGACATTTGCAGGGCTTGACCACCAATGAAAATCACCAAAGCGATGACCAAGGCGGCGATAAATAAGTAACGTATAAAATTTCCAACTGTCAGCGGCTCATCCTCTTTAACCTCGGCCTTGGGTTCGGGCTTTTTCACCGTTGTTTTTTTAGGTGGAGGAGTGACACTTTCCCCCGTAACCAGCACTCTTCCAGAGCCATCAGCCTTTTTTTCCAACTTTTTACGTTCAGCGTCTGTCAAACCCGAGATCGCAACCGACGAGGTTTTCCGACCAGGGCCAAGGTACCTTGCCCCGTTGCTGGCCCTGAAAAAACCCCCGTTACCACCGTTGTCCAACGCAATTTCTACAACCTTGCCGCTCCCGGCTTGCTCGCCCCCCTCAATGCCCGTGGAAGGCCGACGGCGGCTCATCATATTACGACCCCCACCTCGTGAAGCGGAGCCCGCATAGGTGGACGAGGAGCCTCCGCCCGAAGATCCCCCGCCTGAGTCTCCAGAGCTGGTTTTTTGTGAGTTCGACGAGCCCGTGCCATCTCCGTTTTGCCCCGTGCTTGCCGGAGGTCTTCCCCCCGCCATAGAAGCCGGGTCAAATTTTTTATCGCATTCGGAATCTTCATCTGCGGCAGAGGGTTCGTTGGAGCCGAGGGAGGGCAATTCTCCATATTCCAACAAACAGCCTACATACTTACCCATGTAGTTATTTACGAATTCCCCAAAGGGTTTAAAAACTTGGGTCATCAAAGCTAAAACGAGAGAGACTGAAATAATCAGCATCAGGACGTATTCGACCATGGCTTGACCACGGTTATTCAGTCCACCAGATGTATCTAGTCTAGAAGTAAATTGAGTTTTCTTCACTCGCGATCGCATTTAGGTCATACTACAACATATGATGACTGGACTGAATTTCAATCGTTCCGTATTTATCCTCTTCTTGGCTTTTGTCTCATTATTAGTCACTGAGCCGACGCGAGCCCAGACCTCGGGTCAGGAAAGGGACGAGTTCTCCCTATTTGAAGAGGACGTTAACAACTCTCCGGCCGACGCCAAAAAGACCGCAAAGCCTGCGACACCGGCACCAGCTCCCGCCACCGCACCCCCACCACCAACGGCATCGACTGAAACCAGCGATGAGAAAATTGAACGCCTAAAAAAGGAAATCCGCACGGGTCCCAAAAATGTGGCTCTGATTGGACAACTGGCTGAAGAACTCTATAAAAAAGAACAGTATGAGAAGGTCACTTTACTGCTTTGGAAACACGTCGACAAAATTGATCGCAAAAGTCTTCTGCTGCTGGCTCGGGCTCACGAAAAACGACAAGAGCCCAGTGAGATGATTCGTGCCTTGAATGTTATTCTGGGCAAAAACGACAAGGATTTTGAATCCTATAGTTTGATGGGAAATGCCTATGTTCTTTTAAGAAAGAACAAGGATGCCATGGAAAGCTACAAAAAAGCCGTGGAGCTAAACCCTAAATACGAACCCGCTTATGATGGACTTATTGCCCTTTATGAAAAGCGTGTTCCACCCAACCTCTATGAATTGCGCATTCTTTTCCAGGATATGGTCGAAAACATTGGGGCCAGACCCCAGTATCTAAGACGACTTTGCGAGATCAACACGATGGACGGAACCTATGAGCCCGCCATTCAGATGTGCAAAGACGCGATCGCCAAAGACCCCAAGGTGGCCGACGCCTATGTCTACTTGGGTGTTTGTTATAAGGCCATCGGCGAAGATAAAACCGCCCTTAGCACTCTGAAGAAAGCCTCTCGTGACTTTCCGCAATCTGAGCTGGCGCAATATCACTATGGAAAGCTTCTTGAGGATCAAAAAAACTATGTGGAGGCCATGAAGCTTTACAAAAAGGGGACGGAGGCGGACGCCCAAGCGGCCCGCTCTTGGTTGGGACTTGCGACCTCGTCTTTTGAGATTCGTAAATTCGAATTGTCTTTGCTGGCCTATAAAAACGCCTGCAAATACGACAAGAAAAATGCAGTGGCCTTTAGAAGGGCCACCACCATCTTAAGAAATCAGAAAAATTCTCAATGGGTCGGCAAGTTCGAAGAAGCTTCAGAAACTTGCACGTTCTAGTTTTCAGAAACGATCTCACCCACGAGATCGTATTCCAAACTATCGGTGATGTGGACCTTAACCATTTCACCGACTTTCGCTTCGCCGTCATTGATCAAAACAACACCATCGATATCCGGAGCCTGACCCCAGAAGCGACCCTGTAACAACAAGTCCGTCTCTTCGCTGAAGCCCTCGACAATAACTTCAATGGTTTTTCCAATGAAGTCGCGATGCTTTTCGCGAGAGATATTCTGTTGGATTTCCATCACGGCATCATGCCGGTATTGCTTCGTCTCTTCATCAATCTGCGCTTCCATTTTTCCACCAGGAGTGTTTTCTTCTGGAGAATATTTAAAGCAGCCCACGCGATCAAATTGTTGCTCGGAGATAAACTGCAAAAGCTCTTCAAATTGCTCGGCGGTTTCGCCAGGGAAGCCCACGATGAACTGTGTGCGAATCACGGCCTCTGGAATGTGTTCACGGATGTTCATCAACGCTGTTTCAATTTCATCCCGAGTCATCTTGCGGTTCATGCTTTTTAGAACATCGTCATTGATGTGCTGCAAAGGCATGTCGAAATACTTCACGATTTTCTTGCTGTTCTTAATGACCTGAACCATCTCTGGCGTGATTCCATCTGGATAGAGATACATTAAGCGAATCCACTGCAAACCTTCAACTTGATCCAACGCCTTCAAAAGCTCAACAGGACTTTCTTTGCGTGTGGGGTCTTTGCGACGAAGATCCCACCCGTAGTCAGTGAAGTCATGGCTGATAATAATCAACTCTTTAACTCCGCCAGCCACCAAAAGACGAGCTTCTGCCACGATGGCATCAATAGAGCGGGACTGCAGATTTCCACGAATCAAGGGGATCGCACAGAAAGCACATCTTTTCATGCACCCTTCAGAAATTTTTAAATAGGCACGATGTCCTGGCTGTGAATTCACGCGTGGAGTGGCCTCTTCTTGCAAATATGTCGGAAGGTTAAAGAAGGTCTTCTTCGTGTCGCCCGCGTCGGAGTTCTTCAGGATCTTTGCGATATTCTGAAACTCACCAGATCCCACAAAGAGATCCGCCTCGGGAAGACCTTCCACAAGTTCGTCTTTATAACGCTGAGTTAAGCATCCTGCGACGACCACCTTCTTGATCTTGCCGTCTTGCTTAAGGTCGCTCATATCAAGAATGCGCTGAATAGACTCTTTTTTAGAGTCCTCAATAAATCCACAGGTATTGACGATCACCGTATCGGCCTCTTCAGCCTCACCCACAACTTGAAAGCCGTCCTTCATCAAAGTTCCGGCCATGATCTCACTATCCACCAAGTTTTTGGGACATCCCAAAGAGATAAAGTGAACCTTTTTATTTTGAGTTGTCTCTTGCTTCATAGATCTGTTACCTGTGCACCTTTGGGTGGTTGATATTTAAATAAACTCTTTTTTTCTTTTTTCAGGAATTTCACATCTGAAAAACTCATTGTTGTGAGGTTTCCAATGTCGTCTTTATAAGAAATCTCTTTCATCGTATTCGCCTCAGGATCCAACACAACGGTTAAAGACTTCACGAAAAGATCATCATAAAGAGGCTCAACGTCCAGCTTTAAAAGGCCGCCCGTCGCATACTCTTTAATAACTTTAAAATTCTTCGAAAGATCCGCACCCAAAAGAGAAGAAATCAAAACATGGGATCGATTTTTCTTATCTACTTTTCCTTTGGCCACCTGCACGGGACCACCGAACTCTTTTGGTGGAGTCTGTTCGCTCCAAATCGTAGTGCCGTCGAAAACAAGAAGAGTCTTTTCAGGAGTCGTGTTCTCCCAACGAAACTTTCCATTTCCCAGATAGATTTTACCGCTATACTTCGTCTCTTTTCCAAGAAGCTCAGACTTCACGGACTTTTCCACGCTCATTTCCACAAGCTTGGCAGCACGATACTTTTTTGCGACTTTCTGAAGAGCGCTCACTTCGGTCGTCGCCGCATGAGTCCCCATTGAAAATACCAATACGAAAAACAAGATATTTAACTTTTGAAGCATCCGCGTTTTATAACAGATCCTTGGACGCTCCGCAAGAGAGGCTCCTGTGGGCCAGAGCCCAAACCTCAAAGTGAGGAGGACTCCCAAGGGCCCGGTATGCCGCCATCGCCGTCGCCCCCGTGGTCACGATATCGTCAGCCAGAATCCAGCGAGTTTTCGTCGAGAAGTCCACACTCCCTGTATAATTTTCAATGATATCCATCTCTAGCAGGGCGCGCTCCCCTCGGTCCGCTCCTCTTTGATGACGGGACTGAGTTTTCTTCAGCATCGGCATAAAGCGAGCCCCCAGCGACTCCGCAAGGGCTTCACCCCACAAGAAAGCGTGATCCTTTGTGTGACCTTGAGAGGGAGCGGGAACAATACACAGGCGCTGCTCTGGCGAAAGCGTTAAGGCAAGACGTGGACTAAGTTCGTGTGCATAAAACTTCCAGGCTTCTTTTTGATGGCTGCCTTTCAGGGACAGGACCAGGCGCGACAGCATATCACTTTGACCTGGATACCACTGGTAAAGAGCTTGAACCGGCAAGGCAGAAACAGAGAGGGGTGCTGGGGCCTTCAAACGATGAAGCGCTCCAAAACAAGGGCGACACAAAAGCCCCTCGCCACCCCACAGGGATCCGCAATTCAGACAGCACGAGCAATGCTTTGTAAATAAATTCGATATCAATTTCATAACGGAATTTTCCTGCAAAATCTTTGACAGCCCCCCAAGGGGAGCCTAGAAATAAGGCATCGAGGGTTTATGCAGTTCTTATTCGCGCTCATTCTTTCTTTAGGTTTTTCACTAAACACCATGGCGTCGACCAAAGGCCTTTCGGCCCATCGTCTTTCTAGCGAAAGTTATGAGTCGGCTCGTGATAGACACTTTTTCATTCACAACCTT